>NZ_JBHUSF010000042.1:0-40527 GCF_042673295.1 Rhodococcus sp. NPDC057014 | reverse complement strand
CCGCTTCTTCCCGTACACGTCGGCAAGTTTGCACAAGAACGGAACCGCCACTGCGCCCGCGAGCATCACCGTCGTCATGACCCACACGACGTTGCCGGTCTGGTACTCCGCGGCGATGCTACCGAGGACCGGACTGTACAGCGTGAAACCGAACGCCGACTGCTCGGCAAGCATCACCAGAGCCGCTGTCGCAATGATCCAGTAGCCGATCCCACGATTTTGAACGGCAACGACCTTGGCCTGCCGAACGGCGTCGACGGTCGTTTCGGCCACCTGAGTGGACTCGTCGACCACCTCGACACCGAGACCGTGGTCCTCTCCGAACACTTGATTGCGAGCCATGCTGCTCCTTGCCACACTGGGAGGATTGCCATCCGGGCCAGAACGCTCGGGGCACCAAATATGTGACACCGCACACGCACCCGAAGTCAAGACTCACCAAAGTGGTCGACGACTGAGATGTACGTCACAAGCACTTTAATTTGCAAGGGGTAGATCTCGCATACTTTCCGTGGTTCCGTTGCGGCATTGAATCATCAGGTATGCATGGGTAGTTGCGGAGCAGGTTAAGGCTTACTACCCGCACATCTACCGCTCGAGCATCTCAGGAGTCACGTAGAACCACGCAGCGTGCATGATCATGTTCCCTCGGCGCTGACCCGTCTTGAGCCCTCGGCGAACCGGTCCAAGCTTGAGAGAGAAGGCCGTTGACTCGCGTCGCCCTAGCAGGACAGTGAGGTTTGACACCGTCTGAATTCGCTTGCAAAGCGCCCATTTCGGATCACCGCCACATACTGCGAGTCGGCAGGCTCGGGTGTGCGAGCGCCGAATCGCCATTCACGTCGGCTCAGGTAGCGCGTTTGCGCGTGCCGCGGTGTCGTCGAGGAAGCTCCCGGCTGCAGTGCGCGAGGGCGGGCACGAATGATGCCCGCGGGTCTGCGTTCGTCGGCGGAACCTGACCAGAGGCGGCCGCAGACACTCTTGTCTCGACGCAACCAGCCGACTCACCTCGACTGCTAGGTTGCTGTCGCTACCGTCATCATGAGGGAAGGACTCAGGTCACCTGCGGGCCTTCAGAAGTGGTGGGCGCCGCCGTCTACGCCGAGGTGCTCGCTTGAGATGAACTTGGCTTCGTCAGATGCGAGGAAGGCAGCGACAGCGGCGATCTCGCCTGGCTGCGCATAACCCTGGTTCATGAACGCTGTGCCCATCGCGCCCAGTCTCGGGTGGGTGCCCGCCGCCTTCCCCAGTGCCGCCACCGTGTTTTCATCCCCCATCGGCGTTGCTACGGCACCTGGATGGATACTGTTCCCGTATGTCGTGCCGTCCAAGTTCGGCGGCAAAGGCACGGGTCATCCCGGTCACCGCGTGCTTGCTGGTGGTATAAGCAACCATGAAAGGCTGAACCTTCTTTCCGGCGTACGAACTGATCAGAATGATCGATCCCCCTCCAGACTCGATTAGATGGTTCGCTGACACAATCACCGTGTTCCAGACACCCTTGACGTTGATGTCCATCGTCGCATCGAAAATGTCCGGGGTTTCCTCATCCCATGTGGCGGGGGTGCAGATTCCTGCGTTTGCCACGACTGCGTCCAGGCGTCCGAATGTCGCTACTGCCTCGTCAACCGCTTTCCGGAGCATAGCCTGATCGCGGATGTCGGCCTGAGCCGGGATGATACGGCGACCGTACTTTTCCACCTCGCGTCGGGTCTCCTCAAGGTCCTCCGGTGTGGCAGATGCATATGGGACATGTGCCGGCAGGGGCCAGCAAGATCGATGGCGATCACGTCGGCGCCCTCAGAAGCGAATCGCACGGTATGAGCGCGGCCTTGGCCGCGGGCTGCACCCGTCACCAATGCTACTTTTCCGGCCAACCTGCCTGTCATACGTAGGTACCTTTCACTTGATTGAAACGTTCACTGTTTCTAGTTTGGCGGTGTATTCATCGACAGTGTCCCTCCTTCGAAGGCTTCACCGCGAGCGTGAGGGCAGAAACGCCAGGTGACTGATACTGCAGAATATCGGCGGTCGGGCCATATTCCCGACCAGTTCATCACAAAGAGACTCTGATGGCGATTAATCCTCCGCCTCGGATCGACCTCGGTATCTCGTTGTCATCAAGCCTGGTCGGCCCCGAAATGGAAGATCCAAGACGAAAAGTCATTCACGCCAATAGATCTCATCCAATCTGTCGTTCTGCTTCGACGAACGGTTGGGTCGACAGGTCAACACCATCGCCACCACCCGCACGCCTTAGCTCCCGGTCGTGGTCATCTGCGAGTGAACGAAAAATCGCCGATTACTGAGCACATGTCAGATTCGATTCCGCGCCGGTACGCAATCGAGCCACTGTCGCGGACCGTCCGCCTTGGTTGACAGATCGCAAACCGGTGTCTCGCCCGCTGGTTGGAGCTCCACCGCACCGCTGCGCCCATCGTAGTGCCGAGAAAGGTCGACAATCGGTGAACGACACCCTGTGGCGGGTCGATGCAGAGTGCGTAGGTGCTCATGTCATCTGCTGCATCGCAGCGATCCGGCCCGCCCATCCAACCAGCCTGAAAGGCTCGCAGGCGTTACTCGTTCGGGAGGATCGCAGTAACGTGGCGGTATACGACGACAGGGTAGAAATTCGAGTCCAAAGGTCAGTCGGGAATCAGTGCCGCATCCCGCCCATCGCTTCCCCTCGGGAAGTGACACGCGACGAAGTGGTCCGGCCCAACTTGTTGCAGCTGCGGCTCCTTCTCTGCGCATAGGGACGTGGCGGCCGGGCAGCGCGTGCGGAATCGACATCCCGATGGCGGGGACATAGGAGAAGGAAGATCGACAGCCGCTGAATTGTCCTGCGACCATTTGTGCGCATCCCCCACTCCGGTTTGTGGCTGCGGAATCGAATCCATCAGCAGTTTCGTGTAGTGGTGCATTGGGCGTGCGAACAAGTCGTCTGGGCCGCCCACCTCGCAGATCTTTCCCAGGTACATCACAACCACTCGGTCGCTGATATTCTTGACCACGGCAAGGTCATGCGCGATGAAGATGAGCGTCAGTCCGTAACGCTCCTTCATGTCATCAAGCAGATTGATGATCTGAGCCTGCACGGAGACATCCAGCGCCGACACAGGTTCGTCGCAGATGATCATCTTGGGGTCAAGGATGAGCGCTCGGGCGATACAGATCCGTTGGCACTGCCCGCCCGAGAACTGGCTCGGGCGACCGCTGCCGACGACCTCCGGTCGCAGCCCGACAGCGGTGATCACTTCGTCGACTTTCCCGGAGACTTGTCTCTTGTCGGTTCCCCAGACCTGAAGTCCCTCAGCCACGGCGTCCCTCACCTTGCGTCGTGGGTTGAGCGAAGAGATAGGGTCCTGGAGGATCATCTGGAGATCGCGGCGTGTCCGACGCATCTCCTCCTCCCCCAGTTTTGTGAGATCGGTATCTCCGTAGGTGACTGATCCAGATGTCGGTTTCGGCAGCTGGAGAATCGCCCTGCCCAGGGTCGACTTGCCACAGCCAGATTCGCCGACCACGCCGACGGTTTCCCCCTTGAGGACGTCTAGGCTAATGTTCGAGACTGCGTGTACGACTTGGCCAGGTCCCGTATTGAACTCAACGACGAGGTCTTCCACACGCAGCAGAACATCGCTTCTGTTCCGCAGATGTGCCTTTCCTGATCCTGCCACTATCTTGCTCCCGTCGTCAGATCAAGGCCTGCGGCGGTTTGACCCGCCCGGAGGTTTGTCGCCATCGCCTTGTGGGAGCCTTCGCTACCCAGTGGGAAGAAGCACCGTGCCATATGTTCCCGCTCGCCTGCTGATCGCAGGCCAGGAGCCTCCTCTAGACAGGCAGCTTGCGCGGACCGGCAGCGCGGAGCGAATCGGCAGCCAGGGACGCCTCGAATTAGGTCTGGCGGCCATCCGTTGATCACCTCAAGCCTTGTGTGACTAGGGTGCTCAATCTTGGGAATCGAGTTGAGCAGCGCACCGGTATATGGGTGCTGGACAGCCCTGAAGAGTTCGTCGGTGTCGGCCACTTCCACCAATTGGCCGGCATACATGACCGCGACTCGATCTGTGTGCCCTGAGACAACGCCCAAGTCATGAGTGATCAGGATCATCGCCATGCCGAGTTCGCCCTGTAGGCGAGTCAGGAGATCCAGAATCTGCTTTTGGACGGTGACGTCGAGTGCGGTAGTCGGCTCGTCAGCGACCAGTAGCCGCGGCTTACAAGCAAGCGCAATTGCAATCATCACGCGCTGTCGCATCCCACCGGACAGCTCGTGAGGATACTGCTCCATCCGCCTCCGGGGCTCAGGGATCCTGACTTGATCAAGAAGCTCCAGAGCGCGTTCGGTCGCTTCGCGACGGTTCAGGCCGAGATGGAACCTCATAGACTCCGTCAGTTGGACACCGATCCGCTTGACCGGGTTGAGCGATGTCATGGGATCCTGAAACACCATTGCTATTTCCGTGCCCCAGAAGTGCCTGGCTTCCCAGCGAGATAGTCGGTGCACGTCCCGACCGTCGAACATCACCTTGCTCTCTTCGGCCACTGTGGCGTTGACTCCCAGCAGATTCATGATCGATCGGACGAGGACGGACTTGCCTGACCCCGATTCACCGACGATGCCTAGAGTCTCAGCGCGACCAAGGTCGAAGGACACGCCATCGACTGCGGTGAGTTGGCCTCGCGGCGTATCGAATGTGGTCCGAAGGTTCTCCACCGTCAGCAGTGAATCGCGAACGCTCGTGGTTGTCATGGATACCTCCCCCTTCACAATCGACTGTTTCTTGGGTCCCAAAGTTGCCGTGCTCTCTCACCGACACGGTTGAGTGAGAACACGGTGAAAAATAGTGCGAGGCTGGGGATTATCACGAGATGGGGGTTCTCCCTGATATCTTCTTGGCCGGCCGCGATCATGTTTCCCCATGTTGGCTCCGGTCGCGGAATGCTCAATCCGAGGAAGCTGAGAGAAGCCTCCGCAACGATTAGGGCTCCGATGACGATGAAGGCGTACGAGACTAGGGGAAGCGCAACGTTGGGAAGGATGTCTCGTGCAAGGATTCGTCGGTCTCTCACCCCGAGGACCCTTGCCGCGAGCACGAATTCGCGCTGGGCGAACGACATCGTGCTGGCACGGCTGATGCGGACGAAAAGTGGGACGCTCAGAACCGCCAGGACGAGCGTCATGTTTCGGACACTGGGAGTGAGGAAGGAAGCAAGTGCGAGTAACAGGATGAGCGGTGGAAAGGCCAGCGTCGAGTCGACCAGCAAACCCGCGGCGGCGTCGACTTTGCCGCGGAAGTAGCCAGCTGCCATGCCTAGGCCGCCACCGATGACCATGCCGGTTGCCGTGGCTCCGATAGAAACGACTAGTGAGACCCGCGCACCGTGCACGATGCCGCCAAGGATGTCGAGGCCTTGACTGTCAGTACCTAACGGGTGAGCAGAAATGAGGTCCGGCCGCAGCAGGATCGGAGTGGTCAGAGTCTGCGAGATGTCTTTGTACTCGGAGAAAGGAATCCAGTCGGCCAGGAACGCCGCCAGGACGATCGCACCGATCCACAAGGCAGACAGCCATAGGGCCAGGTCGAATCGCTCGCCGCGCCAATGCCGGCCCAGGTTGCTCAGCCCGATGTAAAGCAAGGCCAGAGCGATGAAGCAGGCTGCGGTGCGTAGTCCCGCTTGTGCGGCGCCGACGATACCCATCCCGACAGCTAGGGCGACGAGGCCCGGTAGCAGTGTTCCGATTCCGATGACTAACCGACGATTTGCTGGCCTAGGAGAGGGTACGGGACCGTCGACGTCGACCATCTCTCCGAGCGGGGCGAGAACCGGTCCGTCCGGGGCTGCGTCACCGATAGTGGCAACGAGATCGATCTTTGATTGATTGTCAGACACGGCCACGGCGCAACCTCGGGTCCAGGTAGGTGTAAGAAATGTCAACGACAGCGTTCAGGGCGACGTAACCCAAGGCGAGCACCAGAACGCCGCCGAGAACGACCGGGTAGTCCTTGCCGAGGATGGCCTGAACAAGCATCGAGCCCATCCCGGGGAGGTTGAAGATCGTCTCAATGATCACGGTGCCACCCAAGAGCCGTCCGAGAGCCACCCCTGCCACCGTGATCAGGGAGAAGGATGACGGCCTCAGCGCATCTCGGAACAGAACTCTGGGAGCGGGCATGCCCTTGGCCTTCGCCGAGAGTACGAAGTCCTCCTTGAGTGTTTGTGTTAGGTCCCCGTACAGGACTTTCATCAAGACAGCGGCCTCTGTTAGAGCTAACGCGAGAGCGGGTAGAAACAGCGAATTCAGGTTCGCGACGATCCCGGCTTCGGATATGCGAGCGAATCCCTGACGGGGGAAGTCCGGCCATGCAACCGACAGGATCAGCGCGACGAGGGCCACCCCGGCCGCGCCACCCAATCCACTTACCAGGTATCGCGTCCGGTACTTCCCGGGCGGATACTCCCGTGATACTCGTGTGGTACGTCGCGCTAGCCAGCCGACGACGCACAGGAGCGCCCCAACGACGACAGGCTGTACCAGCTGTGGGTAGAAGACCAGCAGAAACACCAGGAAAATTGCCAGCACGAAACTCGGCAGAGAAATAAGAGCGAACGCGATGGTGCTTGCGATTCGGTCGAAGGAGCCGCCGGCCCGGTAGGCGGAGGCCAACGCGACCGGGATCGCCAGAACCAGCGCGATGAGGATCGCCAGCACAGCAAGTTCGATTGTCACTGGGAGTCGCGTCTGGATCATTTCGGAGACGTTTAGTGTCGGTGGGACCAGCGAGTTCCCCAAGTCACCTCGGGCGAGACTCCCTAGCCAGTTGACGTAGCGTTCCAGAATTGGCTTGTCGAGCCCCAACTCACGCCGCACCTGCTCGTACTGCTCCGCTGTACCTTCTGCGCCGACGACGGTGCGTGCGGGATCGCCCGGCAACAGTTGCAGAAGAAAGTACGTTGCGGTGGTGACAATGAACATCACCAGCACCAAGCGCGCGGACTTCTTGGCAATTACTTGCATCGTTTGCGCTCCTCCGGGTAACGCGGTGTGCTGCTGCACCCGCAGTGGGCTAGGTTTGTGAGCGCTTGTGGCTGAAGGGCGCGTGCCGCCAAGCGGTGCCCACCGCGCGCATCCTCTTATCGATCAGAATGTGCAGTGTCGGTGGTTAGTTCGTGGTATACGCCTTCTCGAACGACAAGCGTCCCTCTGGGCCCAATGCCAGACCGTGGACCTTGTTCGTGAAGCCCCTCTTCACGTTTTGGACCCAGAGGGGAACCGTGGGAGAGAGTTCGTTCCACCGCTGCTGAAGTTTGCCCATTGCAGCAGCCGTCTCGTCCGGGTTTTGGGCGAGGTACACCTCGTTAACCGCCTCATCGATCTGGGCATCATCGACATTCCAGTAGTTGCTGACCTTGTTGGTGCTCAAAAAAGTCGTCAGTGCGAGGAGCGGCGCATCTTCACCGACCGCGTAGTTCATCGGCAATAGATCGAACTCGCCCGCCAACTGCCGTTCGGTGAAGGCAGCAAAGGCTGCGGTTTCAACGTCGACTTGGAACCCAACTCTGTCCAGCATCGCCTCAACAACTAGCGCCATCTCCTGGTTTGTCCTATCGCTGACCAGGAAATTGACATGCACGTTGGCGCCGTCGCGCACAGCCTCGTCCACCAACTGCTTCGCCTTCTGGGGGTCGTACCCAAGGCCCTCCACGCCGCCCCAGATCTTCATCTCTGGGGCCGTGAAAGTGCTGGCCATGGTTGCGTCACCGCCGAACGCACGCTGGTTGATCTGGGTCGGATCCAACGCTGCCACCACTGCCTGGCGCAGCCTCACATCGCTGAATAGCCGCCCTGGACGAGCGTTCATCCCCAAGCCGGTACCGGCCCGCTCATAATTCAGCGTGTTGACGCCCTTGAGTTCACTCAGATCCGCGGAGACCGTGGGGTCATCGAACACCGTCACGACGTCCGTCTCGCCCTTCTGGAACGCCTCGAGTTTGGCTTTCGCGCCGGGAACGGAGATGAAACGCAGGGTGCCGTTGCAGACCGGACCGCCCCAATAGTCGGTCTTGGCCCTCATCACGACCTCCTCGTTCGGCGCGAACTTCACCGGCTCGTAAGGACCTACACCAGCGCCCACCGGGTTTCTCGCAAAGCCATCTCCGGAAGCCTCGACCACTTTCTGGTTCACCACCATTCCCGGCAAGCTGGACAGAATCCACGGGAACCCGGCCCAGGGTCGGTTCAGGACGAAGTCCACGGTGAGGTCGTCGACCACCTTCACCGACTCCACGGGGGCCAAGTAGGCCTTGGTCGGCGACGTAGCTGTCGCCCACCGCCCCATGGAGTACTCCACGTCCTTGCTGGTCAGCGGATCACCATTTCCGAACTTGATCCCGGGGCGAAGTTTCATACTCCACTCAGTGAAATCGCCGTTCGGGGTCAAGGACTCTGCTACGAACGGCTCGTACAGACCTGTGGAGAAGTCGTATCGTGTCAGCGTGTCGTAGACCACCGACGCCTCCTCGACGCCCTGAAACGTCCCGACAGTCGTCGTTGGATCCAGCGACGCCGTCGGGACCCTAGTGTCTACCGTCAACGTGCTGGCGGGATCGACCCTGTCCACGGTGCACACATCGTTGGGGTCGTACTCATACGCATTCGCAGCGCCGCGCGGCTCCCCTCCAGCTCCGGAACAGGCGACAACCATGACCAGAGGCAGCGCCATCAACCACGCAAAACGTCCGCGTGCGCTCGCGCGGCAACCCTTCAATCGAGAACTCACCGTTCTTGCCTTTCCTATTCAACGACATGCTTCGCTGCGGCTGCCACCGCTGGAAGCGTTCGCAGTCGACGGGGACGACTAACTCGACGAACCACACCTGCTGACTGGCACCGACAGCGCGTGCCCGGCCACAGCCGATGGTCGATGCCTACTCCGCACCAGACCGGACGCACGCACTCCCCGAATCTGACGGTCATGCACTATGGCACGCATCACATTCGGATGAAATGCGACTCTAACAGGATTGGTCTCACCTGTCACCCATCGATCACCACACCGCATATACACGCACGCTCCGATGTCAAACGACAGGACGAACAACGACGCCATCTGGATGGACAAGGGTTTTACCCCTGCACCCCAGACCTATTCGTCACGAAATCTCAGTCCGTTTGCCACTAGTCGCTGCGTCTTGGCGCGCAGCGCAGGAAACCATGCAACCATTCCGCAAATGAGTCAATAAATTTATTAGTCTCATAGCCTTTGGCCGCCCGACGTGCTCGTGACCTTCTCCGGTCGGCGTTCGTCGAGCGACTCCAGGGGAGCGCAACACAGAGTCATCGTCCGCGAACGTATGACCGGATGGTCCCCTCACCCGCACCCGTCGACAGAGAAGCACCTAATGCGCGATCGCTATCCGGCATCGGCGCACACACCGCGACACCCTCGACACTCACCAACGCGACCTCATCAATGCCTCATCGCGGAGCGCACATAGCCAACCGCCGAGACGTGACGTGACGTGAACGACGCAGTGCTCAAGCCTGGATCCTCCGATGTGGTGTCAGGGAAGGTGAGCCGAAACGGCGAGATGCCCTTGCGTTCTGAAAGAATTGGACTCCTCACAGAACCAGTTCAATCAACACGAAGGGCATCTCCAGGGTGCGACTATCCCATACCGCCCGGTGAAGGCCGCGGCGATCGTCGGACAACGTCTGCGCCGCGGTGGCTGCAGATACCCGCGGCGGGCATCCCGGATGGTCAGCGACGCCCTCGCGACCGTCCGCCACCTGCGCCCGCAGATGTCACCGGGGTCTGTGTTGGTGGGCGCCGGCGCCGACGTCTCGGTCACCGTGCGGATGACCGCGACGATGAAATCGTCGATCACCGCCATCGACGAGAATGCGTGGACCCCGATCGAATACCCCGACGCCCTCTACGACGAACAGACCGGCCGGTGGACCTCCCGCGCCGAGATCGACTTCACCGCCTTCACCCGGCTCGCCTCCGACCGGACACCGGGCCGGCTGGGCGCCGCATCCCCAACCTGAACCCCCAGCACACCGACGGTCAGGGCACGTTATTCGACACCTGGCGGTTCCACGCGTTCTTCACCACCACCGACCCGGCCGTCATGGACACCGTGGCCGCGGACAAGGTCCACCGCGGGCACGCGATCATCGAGCAGGTCCACGCAGACCTGAAGAGCTCCGCGCTCTGCTTCAGGAGATTGTCACACCTCCGTCGACCACGATCGTTTGGCCGGTTACATATCCAGCGGCGTCCGACGCCAGCCAGATCAGAGCGGCGGCGAGTTCGACCGGATCCCCCAGACGCCCGAGGATCATTCTCGGTGCGAGGGCGTCCAGGTACCCGTCGGCGTACTGGTCCGTCATCTCGGAGGCGAAGAATCCCGGGGCGATGGCGTTGACCCGGATCCCCTTGCGCCCACCCCACTGTTGCGCGAGATCGCGGGTCAGACCGACGAGGCCAGCCTTGCTGGCGCTGTACGCTGCCTGTGGAAGTCCTGCAGTGGTGAGGCCAAGAACGCTGGAGATGTTAATGATGGAGCTACCCGGCTTCATCACCTTGCCACAGGCCTGTGCCGTCCAATACGAACCATTGAGGTTGATGTCGATCACCGAACGGAACTCGTCGGGGGCCTCACGCGTCGCCGGAACCGCGGTACCAACACCGGCATTGTTCACGAGAACATCGACCCGCCCGAACTCGGAGATCGCAACGCTGATCAGTTCCTGGCACTGGTCCGGATCGGCGATGTCGGTCGCGACGACCAGCGCGCGACGACCAGTTGAACGTACAAGTTCAGCTGTATCTTCGAGCTTGTCGGCGCGACGCGCAGCAAGTACGACGTCCGCCCCTGCCTCGGCAAGGGCTGCGGCGAATGCGACCCCGAGCCCGGAGGAAGCCCCGGTGACGATCGCCACGTGTCCGTCGAGACGAAACATGTTGAGGATGTTCACGATTGTTCTCCTACGGTTGGGTTAGTTTTCTCACTTCGCAACGCCGCCATCGACCAGAACGACAAACGCCGACGATGTATCCAACTTCGTCAGACGCGAGCAGGCCGCGGCGGCGATATCGGACGGATCGACGAACCGTGAGATCGAGTCGGCGAGCTCGGCCTCCCGTCGGAGATCGATACAGTCATCCGCGTGGTGACGTTCGGAGAGATGGCGTTGATGGTGATGCCAAATGCTGAAAGTTCCATCGCCGATGTCTTGGTGAATGCAGCGATCGAGGTCTTTGGAGGCCCTCGCACTCAGCCCTTCGACCGAACGCTTAGCGCCTACAAGTAGGTGTAGAAGCCGCGACCAGTCTTGCGGCCGAGTCGGCCTGCGTCGACCATGCGGCGCAGCAGCGCCGGCGGAGCTTGGTGCGGCTCGGCGAACTCGGCGTACAGCGACTCCGCTGCCGCAAGCGCGACGTCGAGGCCGACGGTGTCGAGGAGGCTGACTGGGCCCACCGGGTAGCCGCAGCCGCCCTTCATCGCCTCGTCGATGTCCTCGGCGCAGGCCGTAACCCGACTCAAGCATGCGCACTGCCTGGCGCAGGTACGGGACGAGGAGCGCGTTCACGATGAAACCGGCGCTGTCACCGGCCTGGACGGTGGTCTTGCGCAGGGTGTTTTTCGCGTAGTCGGTGACCGCGATGGCGGTCTCCGGGGCAGCTTCGATGACGAGGTCACGATCCGCGAACTCCTCAATGTCCAGGGTGAGGCGTACGCGGGCGACCGCGGCGGAAGCATCCTCCTGGGTGCTCTTGCCCCTGGCGACAGCACGGGAGCCGGACGAGGTTATGCGCTGCTGCGCGGCATCGGCGTACTCCTGCTTTGTCTCAAGCACCAGGACGTCGCTCCCTGCCTTGGCGCACACCTCGGTGATGCCGGCACCCATGGCGCCACCACCGATCACACCGATCAGCTCCACAGTCGTATCTCCAACTTGGTCAAGCAGGTGTATGGCGTACTGGATTACTCGGTGCCGAGCTCGGACTCCGACACGATCATCACGAACAAGACGCAGCGCCACGCGTCGAATGGCGAACCGCCCAACCGCATCCCGTCAATAGGTGACGACTTCAGCCCTCCGCCCTTGTGTGCGCAAGCAACCCGCACACCCCCGCCCCCGCAGCCGCTGCACCTCCGAGCACGAACGAAAGGGTAAATGCCGACTCAGAGGGCACATCGGAGCCCTCCAAAGTCATCACAGCGAGCAGCGAGGCGACCACCGCGCTGGCAAGTGAACTACCGACCACGCGCGCAATCGCATTCACACCGTTGACGACGGCAGTGTCACCGGCCGGTACTGCCTCGATGAGTAGCGACGGCAGCGCGGTGTATGCGCCGCTCACAAAGACGTTGATGACCCCCGCCGCAACCACTATCTGCCACGGCTGATCGTGCGTGAAACCCAGAAGCGTGAAACCCACCAGCCCGACACCACACATGGAGGCCAGAACCAGATCGGCACGGAACCTGGAGATCAGACGACCACTCAGCGTCGCCGTCACAACGCCCACGACCGATCCCGGCAGCAGGAACATCAAGCTCGCTTCAAGTACGGTGTACCCGAACCCGTACCCACCGAGGCCGGCATCGATCTGGACAAACTGTGCGATCCCGAGAAACTGGACATACATCGCGGCGCCGACCAGTACTGCTGCGATGTGCACAGGTGTCACTGCGCGGTCGATGAGTGCTCGAGGCGGGATGAGCGGATCGGCACAGCGCTTTTCGTACCTGTACCACCAACAAAAGCAGCCACAACTGCCGATCCCGAGAGGGAGAATCACCCAGGTCCCCCACCGACTTCCTTCCGCGATAGCCAGTAGCAGTGCACACAACGCGACAGCGATCAGTACCGTGCCCGCGGCGTCGAACCGCCTACCGTGCGTATCACGCCGCCTGGTGTCAGGGATCGCCCACCAGACGACAATGAGGGCAACCAGGCTGAGCACCAACAGCATCCAGAACACTCGGCGATAGTCCCCGCCGTCGACGACCAGCACGCCGGCCGCAACGATCCCCAGACCCCCGCCAGCTGCCATGATTCCGGACATCAGCCCGATGGCACGGGTGACGCGGCGCTCATCGAGCACCGCGCGCACCACCGCCACCCCGATCGGAAACAGCGCGAATCCCGCACCCTGCATGACTCGGCCGATGATCAGCAAGGGAAGGGAGGGGGATAGCACACACAATACCGACCCGATGACCACCGCGATCAGCATTCCGATCAAGACCGGTCGACACCCACGCTGATCTGCGAGTCTGCTGAGAACCGGGGTTACCACCGCCGCTGCGAGCAAGTTCGCGGTGACAACCCATCCAACCGCCGTCGGGCCGACCGCAAGCTGGCGCGCCATCGTGGGGACTACCGGAACCACTGCCGCCTGCAGTATGGCCAAGGTCATCACCGAGAAGCACAGTGCAGAAACTACTTTCCGGCCATCACCCTGATCCGGAGCGGTGGCCGGTATAGTAACGCGGGTCATCGCGGTCATTACTCGAACCCCCAATGATCCCACTCGCCCGCGGGTCCGTGGATCTCTCGCTCGGCGATCTCATAGGGAACCGCGAGTCGGGTCCATAGGATCGGCGGGGCCGAAGGCGCGCCTCAAAGACGTTCGGCGCGCCTTACAAATTAACGTTCAGCGACACAGTGACAGGAGTCGAGAACTCGTCCACGAGTACATCACGGGATGCCTCGGCTCTATCACCCGAATTCAATTGCATTCCAATCATTGTCACTCGCGTGTGACACAATGTCCGCTCATCCCAGAACCGAGTCGTCGTTTGCGAGCACCTGGCGGGCGGCGCCATTCCAGAAGTAGTAGTGGTTGTACTTCTTCATGATTTCCTTCATCTCCCTACGCGGAGCCTCCGGAACCGTGACCGGCTTACGCCCACTTGCCATTGCCTCGTAGTTGAACTTGCAGGAACGCTCGAAGGAGAAGAACCGATACGTGGCTTCCTCCAGGGTCTCGGCGAAAGTCAAGAGGCCGTGGTTCGCAAGCAGCACCACGTTGCCCTTGTCACCGACCGTATCTGCGAGATGACGGCCACTGTCAACGTCGTTGATTCCACCGGTGAACTCATCGAACAGCACAACTTCGTCATCGAAAATCACTGCCTGCTGCTCGATGATCTCCGGAATCATGTGGAGAGACGAGAGCAGAGTCGAGTAGTGAGGATGGTTGTGGATGATGACCCGAGCGTCCGGACGACGACGATGAATCTCGGTGTGAATGTGAATCGCAGGGGTGACATCCAGATTTCCTTCGAGAACACTTCCGTCGGAGTCCAGAACCAACATGTCCGACGCCTGAAGCTCGAACCACCATTTCCCGTACGGCGTGGAAAGCATCGTTCCATCGTCGCGCATCTCCGTAATATGGCCGGCAACGTCCAACGCCATACCAGCATCAGAAATCATCCGGGCGGAAAGCGCAATTTTCTGCTGCGGAGTGAGGTCACGACCCACAGGCAAAACCTTGGGAAAGCTCGAATCCATTCTGTAACCTTTCATAATAACTTGAGGCAGAAGCTCTCGTGTTAGCAGAGGTCGAAGTTCCGGCTAGAACCAGGCCGTCGCACGTCGAAGGGTGAACTTCCACCCCGCGGGGGTTCGGACCAGCTCATCCTCATAATGACCAACCACGATCGAAGGAAGCTCACCGACTCTCTCCGGTCGCTTGAAGCAAGCGAGTGAGCACACCTGCTGTGCCTTATCACCATCTACCGTCACGACCGCATCTGTCGTCGTATGCAGTTGATTGCGTGGAGGACGGGTCGCCATCTCCTCCAGCGCCTCACGACCCTGTCGGATGATCGGCCCGCTCGGCCCGAGTGTCTCAAACCGCCCATCCTCCGTGAAAACGGACGCAAACGCGTCTGCGTCCCCCTCGTCCACGGCACGGTTGTACAACGCCGAAAGAACTCGTATCGCCTGAATGTCCACCAGGCGTGCAACTTCCGGATCCACGAACTTCACCTCCCACCACTCGAACGCAGTCGACTAGCGACCACCTGGTTGTCAAGTACGGCGACCCCTGCATTCGAGGCAGCTAGATTGAGACGCCTTGAGTTATCGTCCCATTCGAACGGTACCAAACTCCACCGGACTGCACCATAGTCCGGCGGAGGAACATCCCCATCGCCTCCCGCCGCCTCCTCCCTGCCTCGTCAATTATTCATCTGGTTATGGCACACAATCGCTCTCACCCTATCCGTCGGCTCTCGACTTCCCGGAAGTCACCCTCGACCGACGGTCTCGACTCAGCTAAAGTGACAAACCGTGACCCCGTCTCATAAGCAATGGCGGCCTCTATGTCGTTCCAGGGCACGCTGGGCGCCCGCCGGGACAGGCGCAACTGCAGACATACTCGCACCATCGCACGATCAGGTCATAGACAAATTGGACGCCGTGCGCGACGTCGCCCGTACCAGCAAGCTCGGCGATGTGCCCAAAGCGTCCGGAGTGTCCGGTTCGTCATCGCTCGGCGTCGAAACGATGATTCGTTTTGCGAACGGCTTGCCTGAAGCCCTCACCCGACGGCAAACCTGCACATTGCAATTTTGAAGAAAGGAAGATGCCATGCAATCCGAGAATTTTGTTGCCGACGTAGTGGTCATTGGCGCTGGACCGGCGGGTGGATCCGCGGCAATCGAGGCGGCCCGGAAAAATGCGAGCGTAATTGTCGTTGAAACGACCGGGGAACTGGGCGGCAACGGAGCATTCTCGACCGGCTACATCGCACTTTCCGGAACGCCATTTCAGGATGAGCTCGGCGTGGATGACAGCGTATCAAGATTCGTCGATGACATGGAGCGAGAGGTTAGGTCGCTCGTACCGTCGTTCGACCCCGAGTTTGATCTCGATCTTGCTAACCGCTACGCGTCCGAGTCCGCGGACTCCTACAAGTTTCTGGCCGAGATCGAGATCGAGTTCCAGCGGCTCATCCCGCGCCCCCGCCAGCACACCACACCAAGACTTCTTGCACTGAAGGATCCGACCCAGTTTCGATCAGCCTTCGAGCGTCAGTTCGAATTCCTGGGGATCACCGCAATCCTCCGCCGCTCGGCGAAGAAGTTAACTGTCGATTCACAGGGTCGCGTCGACGGCGTGGTTGTCTCTTCAGGCGACAACGAAATTCGAGTAGTCGCCCGAAAAGCCGTGATCGTGGCTGCAGGAGGGTTCTCGGCCAACCCCGACATGCGCCGCAAGTACCGTCCGCTGGACGACCCCTTCGCCCCATACGTCGGGCTCGACACTGCTGATGGCAGCGGAATCCTGATGATGCAGGAAGTGGGCGCCGACGTCGTCAACATGGACCTTATTCCCCAGTACCTCGAAGGACCTTCACGCTTCATGGAGGACTGCATCGCCATTAGCGGCGAAGGTCGACGGTTCTTCGACGAGGCGGGGCCCTACCTTGAACGAGTTGCCGCACTGAGGAATCAGCCTGGCGAGATCGGGTATTACCTCTACGACGCCACAGCTGCGGAACGGAACCGGCAGCACATTTCCGAGTTGTCGGGTCGACCCAAGGAGCTTGCAAGTTTGGAGCAGGTTGAACGAGTGATCGGGTGTGATCCCGGAGCCGTTACCGAGACCGTCGAGAAGTGGAACAGCTTGATGACTTCGGACGCCGACAGGGATCCTGACTTCGGCCGCGTTACGTTCCCGTTCGATCGGGCACGTATCGAGACGCCGCCCTTCGCGGTCGTGCCGATTACTGTCGGAATCGGCAACACGAACGGTGGCGCACGCGTGAATGTGGATCTTCAGGTGATCGGTGAGAACGGATCTGTCATTCCAGGGCTGTATGCCGCCGGAGACTGCGCGGGAACCATGAACGCAGCGATGGGTCTCGGAGGTGTCCACATTGGATCCGCAGTCACCTTGGGACGGATCGCCGGGAGGAACGCAGCGGACAGTTGAGAATCTCAGTTGCACTGTGAACTTCAGCTGAGCCTCTTCCCGCTACCACGCAGGGCGACGGCAACTCGTGAGATTTGAGCTCCGCAACACGATCAGGGCACTCGCTCCCAGAGTGCCCTGATCGAAGAGCACTGGTCCAGTGGTCGAGTCGCGCCCCATTCCTCACCGGTCGGTAGAACCGTTCTGGATTGGCTCAAGTGAATCCCACTCCGCCGACCTTCTTGGTGGCTGGCCGGCCGAAACCTACAAGACCTGTGGGTAGACCACTCGCGGTTCGACGTCTTGTCCATAGTAGTCGACTACGTCGTCGGAGTCCGCGACCTGGTGATCGGCGGTACACGAATCTACGACCCGTTTGCGCTCATTCGCGCGGTACGGGAATCTGCTGCCATCGCCGTATGGCTCCTCGTCCCCGACGATCGGACAGCGAATGTCGCCCGACACGCCGGTGAGGTCCACGGACACCGCCTGGTGGTCCGCAATTGCTACCACGCCAAACGCGAGGTCGTGACCTCTGTCGGTGCCATGGCGGTCAAAGCGCCACGAGTGAATGACGAGCGCACCGAACCCGACATCGGTGAGCGCAGGAGTTCTCCTCTCGCATCCTTCCGGCGTGGGCCCGCCAACCCGATGACATTCTGAATGTCCAAGTTGGCGACCTCGGCCTGCAACGCTGCGTCGAGCATCTTTCGGGGCGCCTGCTCGGACGATCTCGTCGAGCAACGATCGACCGGAACCGGCGCCACTCTCGGTCACGTCGGAGTCGTCGGAGTTGTCCACTACCGTGATCACGGCGTCTCTTCCCGCCGGCTCTGGTCTTGATCAGAATTCGGATTGCCTGCAGATCACCTTCCGGGAAGGCACCCCCTCCCAGGATCCACAGGTTCTGATCATTGCTCCGCGCCTGCGCTGCTGCGGCCTTCTCGTTCGCTCGATAGGGCACGTAGTGGCACCGACGCGGTGCATCCGAGCATCCTGCGACACCGTCGATTGCTCTTGCCGATCCGTGCTGCGATCGCCGCAGAATGTCTGCACGGTCAACAGTTCATCGGCGATGTCGAGCCGGTCCTGCAAGGGACAGATAGCGAGCACTGATCGCTGCGCAGGTTCGCGGTTCGGCTTGGTCACCGGATTTTTGTAGCCCGTTCCAGACACGTAGTTCACCACGAAGCCATCGGGGCGAATCCGGGTCTTTCCCGACCTGCGGATACCTGCGCGCCAGTCCTTCGCGGTCCGGTAGTAAACACCGACTTCGGCTGCGGCCTCTCGCATCGACTGCCCCTGGGCGATGAGTTCGAGGGACCGCTTCTTGGCCTCCGCCATGCCGTAGGGGGCAGATTCTGCGCAATCAATGCCGTCTGCCACCAGGACTCGCCGAGCTAATCCGTGGCGGACTTCGGCGGCCTTGGCTGCGCTGTTCACTGAAGCTTTCTGGTCGAAGATCGTTCGGATCACCTGCTTCTCGGACAGGAAGGATCACGCGCTTTGACTCTCCCAGCACGATACCTTAAATCCGCAGGATCGGACGCGCCCTGCCCGCCAAAGGCCCAAGCGTTCTCGCGGCCTCCCGCACCGACAGCCCAGCATTGACCATCATCTGGGCCAGATGATCACCGAACTAGTCCACATCCCCTGAAAAGACACGGTCGCCGCAACCTCTCAGATCGAGAGTGTTGCGGCGAACGCGTGAACCCAAGAGTTGGAGGTCGGTGAGGGGTCTACCCCTTCGCGCTGATTGAATTCCACTGTCTCAGTACGAACAGCGCCCCATGACTCTTCGAGGGTCGCAACAACACTTCGTCGGCAAACCCAGCCTTGATGACCTCACCATCGGCCGAGGCGAACCCATTCTCGATCATCCGCGAACGGCTCTCTTCGAGATCGTCCACACGGGTTGTCACCGCGAAGAGACCTTCGCCGCGCTTGTCCAGGAAGTCGGCTATGGGTCCACCTGATCCAAGCGGTGCGAGCAGTTGGAGTGAGCAGCCACCAAAGTCGGCCCACCGTGTGACCACTCCATACTCACTCACCGTATTTATCGGTCCGAAGTCCAGATCGAACATCCTGGCGAAGTTTTCTGCGGCAACGTCCACGTCCTGGACTGCAAGTGCAATGCTGTCGATCTGACCCATGTCTCGAAAACCCTTCTGTGGCTGTGGTCTCAGTGCGGCGGTCCCAACCAGTTGAACGCAGCGGTCCCCCTCCGACGTCTCCGTGCAGGGTGCGGTAGCGCGTTTCCCGGAACTGGTCGCAGATGGCTATGTCAGCAACTCGGCGTACATGACCGGGTGGTCTCCTGACCGGTCGATCACAACTTTCACCGGGGCTGCAACTCGCAGTTCCTTTTCCTTGGATTCGGGCACCGTCATCACAAGACGGACATCTGCCACTCCGTCCAGTTCAACCAAGGCCACAACGTACGGAACGGAAACATCGTCCGTCGGCAGGAAGTTCCGACGAACCCGCGTATAGGAGAAGATCGACCCAATCGTTGGCGCTGAACGCCATTCGAGAGACGCGCGGCCGCACGTCGTGCAGCGCGGCGCGGGATACCAAGTCCATCGGTCACAGGCTTGGCAGTACGGCAATCGAATCTCACCCTCGCCGAGTCCGATCCAGAAGTTCTCTGCGTTGGCCTTGTACGCCGGGGGCGGGAAGCGCAATAGGTCCGGGCTGGAATAGTCGATTTGGTTCATCGGTCCACCGTCAGGAGTAGGGTTGTGTGGTCGGGAACACCCAGGCCGGCGACCAGACCGACCTCTGCCTTCGCAACTTGTCCCGATCCGCGCTCATGGCGCAGCTGTCGGACCGCCTCGACGACGTGGTTTGCCCCCAATAGATAGCTGTGAGCAAGTGAGCCTCCGTGAGTATTGATCGGCATTGCACCTCCTGGGCCAGTACGGCCACCTTCGACGAAGGCTGCGCCTTCGCCTTTGCCGCAGAAACCGAGATCCTCGATCTGCATGATGTCGGTGATGGTGAAGCAGTCGTAGATCTCGGCAAAGTCGACTTCGTCGATGCTGAGTCCGGCCTCCCCGAAAGCCTTCTGCGACGATAGTGTCGCCGGTGTGCCGAGGTAGTTTCGGTGCTGCGTAAAGTACGACGACTGAGAGATCGGAGCCGAGGCGGTTCCGACCCCCGCCACCACGACCGGGTCCTTTGCCAAGTCTCGGGCGCGCTCAAGGCTCGTGTAGACGACGGCAGCGGCACCGTCGTTCACGAGGCAGCAGTCCGCAGCACGGAGTGGCTCGGCGATCATCGGGCTGGCAAGGTAGCCCTCGAGGTCGAGAGCCTGTGGACGTAGTGCGCCCGGTGTCAAGGCTGCGTGTTTCCGGGCGGCTATCGCCAACTCTCCCAGCTGTTCTGGTCGCAGTCCGTACTCGTAGGCGTAGCGCTGAGCGATCGATGCAAAGTACAGCGGTTGCCCATACCAGCCTACCGGCATCTCGAGTGACGCTTTGAGTGGGTCGACTGCGTGCAACGCGTACGGGCCGCCGGGGCTTGATCCGAAGTCGACACCGAAGTATGTGAGAACAACGTCGGCCTGACCTGATTGAATCGCGAGCCGAGCCATTTGGGCGGCACCGACGATGCCAGCCCCCCATACGCCAGAGTGAGCGGTGAAGCGGCGTTCCTTGATTCCCAGCGCGGTCTGCACCATGTCCGCGGGGGCCTGTTGGGGCATCGAGTTTGCCTCGGTGACGATGCCGTCGACGTCTGAAGGCGACAGACCGGCATCGGTGAGGGCCCGCGAACACGCTTCGACCACAAGTTCGGCCAGCGGGGCCGCTCCTCGCCGCACGTACTCGGTCTCGCCAACGCCGACGGCAGCGATCTGGATTGCCTCACCGCTACTCATTGTCGCCACCCAGCTGCACTGTGCCGTCGGCGACGTTATCCCGCGACCGGAACATGTTCGTCCAGTTCGCTGTCGCGACCACGGCATCATGCTGATTGCGAACGGACAGCGCCAAGGTCGCAACGCCCCGATCCGGCTTGCTCGCGCTCCGGCGCGAATCTGCGACCTCAACAGTCACCCAGATTGTGTCTCCTGGAAACACCGGTTCGAGAATCTTCCACTGCAGGTCGAGAAAGGCGATGGCTTTGTCGTCAAAGACGCCGCCGCGCTGCATCAGTCCGGCTGCATAGCTGAGAACAAGCAGCCCGTGGGCGACGACCTTGCCCTGCACCGATGACGCTGCCCAGGACTCGTTCGTGTGTACTTCGTGCCAGTCTCCGGTCAGTTCCGCGAAGCTCGTTATGTCGTGGAGATAGATGGTCCGTCCGGGCGTGACGAAAGTCGTGCCCGGCGCTAATTCTTCGATGTATGGCATCTCGATAAGGGCCTTTCGCAAATCCGGGCTTGAAGGGATGGAGATTGTCCCCGCATCGGATTGGTCGGAACGGATTACATGTCGGTTCATCTCGACGGCGCTCGAACGAATCGCGAGTGGC
Organism: Rhodococcus sp. NPDC057014; assembly: GCF_042673295.1. Classification (NCBI taxonomy): domain Bacteria; kingdom Bacillati; phylum Actinomycetota; class Actinomycetes; order Mycobacteriales; family Nocardiaceae; genus Rhodococcus; species Rhodococcus sp. NPDC057014. The sequence continues at coordinate 19,100 of NZ_JBHUSF010000042.1, read as the reverse complement.
GGCGACGGGACTACTCCCGCTACCAACTCGACTGGAGGGCTGTCGCTCTTCTGTCCAGTTCCCGGGTCGGACTCGGGAGTCTCCGTCGACAACATTGTCGCGGTTCGATGATGCCAATGTCAATGACTTTGACGTCAAAATCATTTAGAAGCGGCGCGCGGCTGGTCAGCGCCTTACCGGCAGGCACACGGACTCAGGCCTTCGGAATGAACTGGCATACCCAAAGGGGGCCGCATTCGCTTCTCGGCCCGGGCGCCGCGAATCTCGACCAACGACCTGGACCAAGATGAAGGATCTCCAGAGGTCCCGCGCTTGCCGTGAACAAGATCGATGGCGTCCGCGGAGCCGTGCCGGCCCTCGTCCGCCCCGGCGGCACGCCCTGCACTGCGAGGGGCTGCAACTCAGTGGGCGAAGAAACTCAGGGCCGAAGCTCGATGGCTCGCGCCCAGATTCGCGTTGTCTCTGCGACAACTCGCTCGAGCTCGGACGGCGCGACCGAATCGTCCAACGCAAGGTGCAGGTAGGCGTAGTTCTCGATCATCCCACCGAGAAGATCGGCGGCGAGTTCTGGATCGATGCCGCTCGGCGCCAGACCTTCTTCCTGCCGTCGTCTCAGAGCTTGCGCGGCCCGGCCCACAAAACGGAGCCGAATCTCACGCAACAATTCGCGGGCGAAATCGTCGAACGTCGCAACCTGATGGATCACTGCCCACGTCTTCGCGTTTCGGGCATATGCCTGTAGGTAGCGACGATTCGCGTCCTCGATGCGACTGAGTGTCGTCTGCTGCCCGTCATCGGCCTGGTGAGGGTAGGCGTTGCTGTACATATCCTCTGCCACAGCAAGAGCAACAGCGCGGAAAATCTCCTCTTTCGAGTCGAAATAGGTGTAGAAGCTGCCGTAGGCCACTCCCGCATTCTCAGCTATGTCGACAATACGAGCGCTGACGAACCCGTCGCGTTCGAAAATCTCTCGCGCCGAGCGAACGAGAGATGCCTCCGTTGCCAAAGCCCGCACTTTTCGCGGCTGAGAACCCGCAGCCTTTCCCTTGCCAGTCGTAGCGTCACGGTCTGCGGTTCGGACTCTCGCTATCCGTTTCCGTGGCGGCTCCCGCCTCACAGAACCTCCCACGTATGTCTGCGCCGACGGCGTACTCCCGCGGCGACGGAGCCACGTCCCGCCAACTGAGCATTCCGGACCGCCTCCACAACGAACGCTGCCCGGCCTGCGGGCGCAGGTGCCCAACTGATCGGATCAGGCATCATTCTCCTATGCCAACAGGCTGGCGAACACATTGGTGGATTCTTCGAGACTTGCGGTTCGGCCTGTGACTACATCCGCATACGCGAACGCTTCCATCAGACGTGTCAGGGCGTAGGCCAGGGTGCTCGGTTCGATGCGGAGTGCGAGATTCCCACGCTCCACTTCCTCGACAATCAATCCTTCTATGAGCTGGATCAAGGTCCGCTGAACGGGATACTTATGTGTGGTCAGTACTTCGAGTGCGGTCCGTGGATCACGCTCGATATACGTCTTCATCGCAGTCGATTCCTGGGTGATCGACAATTGTCCGCGCAGAATCGCCACTACTCGCGCGGCGCCATTTCCGATCGTTGCTTCGCGATTTTCCTGAAAGACGCGCGCAACCATCGACGCGATTACCTCTCCGGCCAAGCGGTCGTTACTTCCGAACCAACGATATGCCGTCGCGCGGCTGATCCCGTGCTCCACGGCAAGAGAATTGAGATCAAGCCGCTGGCCGCGGAGCCAACGACTCCTCGCGGCGTCCAGCAATGCCACACGGGTTATCGCTCGCTCGGACTGCACCATGCGAGCATAGTAGAGGGTCCACCAGTAACTCAGCTGGTGGACGTAGGCCGGTGGCGGCCACCGTGTGGACCGTGACAGAGGCGCTGGCCGCCAACTTTAACCAATTGGCCGTCGCGCGGCAGACTGCACAGGATCGGATCGTCTGTGCTGCGGTCGAATCTCCGCCCGGCCAAGCTCGCCGGCGGCGGAGCGACTCCTGCCTTCTACACTCCGACTTCACCTGTTCGCGATCTGCAGCCGACTCTGGGCATACCTGTGACTCTTGTCCTTTCGCTGGACATAGCCCAATTCTCGAGAACACACGGGGCACCGCATCAGGCCCGACGCCCGCACGTTTCAGCGAATCGCTGGTTCTCGACAACTTGCAGGTCACGTCGAGAATGACCGATCGACTCTGCGATCTCGCTGGCAATTGGTGTGGAGATCCGCTCGAGCACCTCGTTGCGTCAGATGCGTCCAGTCCGCGGTCATTGCGTCCTCACTGGAGGCCGGGCGAGCACGATGGGAGGTCTACCAGTCCGTCGGCGATTCTCGCGCCCACCTGTGGTGAATCCCGCAATCGAGGGCCCGGAAGCCGATGAGCGCCGGCGGTGTGGCGACCGTGCCGATCGGGGCGTCGAGTCTCCCTGAACCCAATCACCCGCGTTCGAGTGGATCCCCGCAGGGCCTGCAGCCGGAACACGGTGCTTCAGGGGTTGGTCAGAGCCCCCTGCTCCTTCAACTTTTGCCGAAGCTCATGCTTGCGCGCTTTTCCTGTACTCGTTCTCGGGATTTCGGCAAAGTAGACCACTTTGGGTGCCTTGAAGTGAGCAAGGCGACCGCGCACATAGCCGATCAGCTCTTCCGCAGTGGGATCCATTCCGGCAGTCGCTTCCACGTAGGCGACAGGGATCTCTCCCCAGCGATCGTCGGGCGCTGCGACCACGGCACACTCGGCCACCCCGGGATGGGAGGCCAGCACCTGCTCAACCTCGATCGAAGCGATGTTCTCTCCTCCCGAGATGATGACGTCCTTCGACCGATCACGGAGTTCGAGAAATCCATCGGAATGCATTACGCCGAGGTCGCCGGTTCGAAACCACCCATCGACAAATGCTCCTGCGGTGCTCTCAGGGTCGCGGTAGTACCCATATGTGACGTTGTTGCCTCGCAACCAGACTTCGCCGACAGTGATCCCGTCGGCCGGGGCGTCAGATTCATCATCGGTCACCACCCGCACGGGAGTGCCGCCGACATTTGCGACACCTTGACGCGCCTTGAGACGGGCACGCTGATCGGCCGGCAGTGCGTCCCACTCGTCAGCCCATTCTCCGATGACAGCAGGACCATAGGACTCTGTCAGGCCGTATAGGTGAGTGACATCGAACCCCGCTCGCTCGAGACGCTCCAGGAGATCCGGCCACGGCGGGGCACCACCGGTTGACACTTGTACCCGATCGTCGAGCCTTCCCGTGACGTCATCGACGAGATCCGTCAGCACTGTTGGCGCCGCGCTGAGATTGGTCACGCCCTCTGATCGGAGTGCTTCCCAGACCGTGTCCGGTCGCGGTTTGCGTATACATATGTGGGTTCCTCCGGATGCAGTCACGGCCCACGTCATGCACCAGCCATTGCAGTGGAACATCGGTAGCGTCCACAGGTAACGGGTGCGCGGTGAGAACTGGTGGTGCACATTCATTGCGAGTGCCTGTAGGTACGCACCGCGATGGTTGTACATGACGCCCTTCGGGCGACCTGTCGTGCCGCTGGTGTAGTTGATGGCGAGTAGATCCAGCTCGCTTCCTGGCAGTCTCGAGTATGGTTCTGCGGTGGCGACGAGCTGCTCGTAGTCGTCACTGGAAACTATGTCCACCGCACCGCCGGCATGTTCCACAGCGGTACCGCCGAGCTCTTTCAGTTCTTTGTCCACGAGCAGAATTCGGGCGCCAGAGTGATCGATAAGGTCGCCGAGCTCGCTTGAGGACAGCCGCGTGTTCAGCATGACGAGGACGCCCCCGCACTGCGGTACCGCATAGTGGGCTTCAAGGGCCATGACGGAGTTGGGTGCCAGCACGGCGACGCGATCACCAGGTTCGACGCCAAGTCCCTGCAGTCCACCGGCTGCGCGGTCACAACGTTCGCCGAACTCGGCGTAGGTGAACCTTCGCGGTCCGTCTACGACAGCCGTACGTGTGCCCGAGACTCGCCGCGATCGCTCAAGAAACGCCAGCGGGGTGAGTGGAGTGGTCATCGCGGGCTCCAAGCGGGAACTCGTCGTTCCAGGACCGCACGCATTCCCTCCGCGGCATCCGAATGCTCCAGTGCAGCACGGATTCCTGGCTCGGTAGGTCTGTCCACGAGATCAGCCAGGTAACGTTTGTAGAGTGCTCGGGCATGGGGGCTGGTGCGCCTGAAGGCGATGATCTTCTCAGCGACGACTTCTCCGAGTGCATCGTGGCTGACAACCTCGTGCACCAACCCGATTCGGCACGCTTCGTCAGCGCCAACGGTACGTCCGGTCAACAGCAACTCGCGAGCGATGTGCCTCGGTACGCGCCCGTCCATTAGAGCAGGAGCCCAGCGATCGGCGATCCCGACCCGCGCCTCCGCGAACGCAAACTGTGCCGTATCGGCAGCCACGACGGTGTCGGCTGCGAGGGCGATCAACAGCCCTGCGCCGATGCACGGTCCTTCGACCGCGGCGATCACCGGGATCGGACAATCGAGCAAAGTGGGCCAGGGTAGCTCATCCCACCAGGCGTAACCCGACGACGGTCCCTCCTCGGCGAGACCGGTGAAGGCTGCATGCAAATCGGCGCCAGACGAGAAGCTCCCCCCGGCTCCGGTGATCACCGCGACGTCCACCGTTGGATCGTCGCCGGCACGACGAACCGCTGCCTTGAGCTGCGTGTACAGCTCGGAGGTGAAAGCGTTTCGAGCCTCGGGACGATCGATGACGATGGTTGCTGTCCCATCGGCGTGACTGCTCGCGATGTGTCCACCCTGGCGTGCCGTGGTCACCATGGGATCACCTCGTAGTCGCTCATCGAAACATCGTGCGTCATACGCCAATAGTCGACGATCCTCCAGGGCATGACGGTAACTACCCGTCCACGTGAATTGCGGTAGTAGGTCGACATCGCCGGGTTGGTCCAAATCAGTTGGGAGTGCTCTTCGTCGACTCGTCGGACATACTCGTCGTGGACGTCCTGCTTGACGTCTAGAGCCGCCACACCCCGACAGGACAGTTGCGTGAGGCAGTCGAGAATGTATCGTGCTTGCGATTCGCTCTGGAAGACAGCACTTCCGCCATGACCAAGCCCTGTGTTGGGACCCAGCATGCAGAAGAAGTTGGGGAATCCCGGCACTGTGATGCCCAGGTAGCCAGTTGGGTTGTCGCCGTGCCAGACCTTCGAGAGCGAGCGTCCGTCACGTCCAGTGACGTTTAGGGAAGCAGCCAACTTGGTCACGTCAAAGCCGGTAGCCAGCACGATGTCGTCAACTTCGTGCCGCTCGCCGTCCACGGTGACGACTCCTCCGGCATCAACCCGCTCGATGGGTGTGTCGAGAAGATGCACGTGGTCTTCCAGAAGAGTGTCGTACCAACCGGTGTCCAAGAGAATGCGCTTGCCGTATGGCGGGTACGCGGGTGTACACGCCTCGATCAGATTGGGACGCGTGCTGAGCTTCTTTTCGATGTAGTCGGTCAGTTCCTGTCGGTGCCGGTCATTCCTGACGTTGACGGATCGCTCTGCGTGCGGCCACTCGGGGTCCTTTCGCAGGGATGGAAGCAGACCGTCACCGTAGCGCCAGAACATCGAGAATCGGAACCAGTCTTCGTAGTGGGGCACGTTCTTGAAGAGCCATTGGGTTCCCTGCGGCAGCCTATCTCGATATCCTTCGATCGGCCTGATCCACTGCGGACTGCGTTGGAAGATGTGCAAGGCTGATACTGCTTGCGAGAGCTGGGGAACAATCTGAACCGCCGACGCACCTGTGCCGATCACCGCCACTCGTCGACCAGTGAGGTCTAGATTCTGTGGCCATCGCGCTGAGTGCACGATGCTCCCTGCAAACTGGTCCAGGCCCGGGATGTTTGGCGTGCTCGGAGCGTTGAAGATTCCGATGGCACTGACCAGGACGGAGGTGGTTCGCTCCTCCCTACCCCTCGGGCCTTCGAGAATGACGTGCCAGCGGCGGTCCGTGTCGTTCCACTGCGCACTTATGAGGGTGGTGGAGAACTCAATTCTGTCGCGCAGCCCGAACTCCTGTGAACATGCCACGAGGTAGCTCTGGACTTCCTCTCCAAGGGAGAAATATCGGCTCCACTGAGGGCGTTTCGCATCCCGATAGCAGTACGCGTGGCTGGGAGTGTCGACGCCGACGCCCGGATAGCGGTTCTCCAGCCAGGTTCCACCCACCTCGTTGTTGCGGTCGACAATAGTGAAAGGCACGCCCGCACGTTTGAGTGCTGCGCCGAGGACGAGCCCGCTCACCCCGGCACCCACGACGAGAACGTCGTGGCTAACCGGGTCATCAAGGTCCAGCTGAGAATTCAGCCGATCAGGTTGGAAACCCATGTCTTCGCGGAACATGTCGGCGTACTCGGGAGGTACAGCCTGCCCGGTGCATACTGACATCATTCGCGCCATCAGTTGGTCGCCGGGGTCATCGATCGCGGTCCCGACTTCAGGATCGACGAGATGCTTCGCTATCGCGTCTCGGATCTCTTCGCGAACTTCAGTCGACAATCCGGCAGACGGGTCGGGCACCAGGCGAGCATCCCGGACAGGGCTATAGGGCTCTTGAAGCCACTTTTCGTCGCCTGTCATATGGAACAGACTCATCAGCAGCACACGATGATCAGCTGCCTCCAGACGCCTTCGAATCTGCTCTTTCGATAGCCCGTTGGGCGCCTCACGCAACTCCTCCATGTAAGACACATTAGCATTTAGTCTCATATCGTCAACAGGCCGGGAAGCGGGAGATTCTCGTTTCAGAGTCAGGTACGCAACGGCGCTGATCGTTACGGCGCACGCGGACGAGGCGCGTCCGCTCGACATTCGACCGCTTCGAGCTGACGCGACAGCACGCCTCGACATCGACACGACCGTCCGATCCAGGCACACCTCGCCATTCAACGATGTCGAGTAAAGCCGCTCCTTTGGCGATCTTTCTGCGGGGCGTTTTTATCGCCGACTACGGTTCACGCCAACCCGCCCTGTAGTGCGCGGGGCCAACTCGCCGACGTAGCTTCATGACTGTCGACGAAAGGGATTTGAGTGAACTTTGTTTTCCTACAATCGATTCGACCTTGAGGATCGAGGACGGAATGCGATGCAGTCAGCACTTTTGCACTTCCCGTAATGCACTCGGTACCGGCCGAGGAGTCGACTCATCCACCAACCGGCGCATCACACCAATCAGGAAACCTCTCCAGCCGAGGCTGGCTCGCAGTGGTAGATGCGGTAGCCGACCACCTGTTGCTTGTTCAGCGCTCTGCGGACTTCGTCAGGCGCTGTGTGACACACGCAGCGACTCGCCGGTCGGCGAGGTATGCCCAGGCAGTCGGTCAGATCCGCTCGTGCAGCTACTCATCTACTTATCGCCCCTTCTCGGACGGCGCCACTTCACTTCGGGTTCCGAGGCTCAAGTGTCCGGCCCGTTGAGACTGTGGATGGCACTGGGAACGTAGTCACCACCGACTGGCATCAAGGCAGTATTCTTGTCTCTCCGGTGCTGTACGGATAGCCCCGAACCAGACCCTACACACCGACGGGTCTGCGCATCGGTGACATCAAACCGCCGACCAAGAGTTCCGCGGCCGCAACTCCACGAACATGGGCACTCGCGACGCGGTCACGGACTGACCAGCGCGCCATAGAGTTCGCGGCAGCCATCACCATGTATCCAGCAGCGTTCAGATCCGCTGGAGCGAAGATTCCGCTCTCGATACCCTCCCCTATCAGGTTTCGAGTGAAGGCATCGTAAGTTGCGATCGTTGCACGCAACTCCCGCGCTGGCGCGCTGTCGGCGGGCTTTCTGAGTAGTGTCGAGTTGAGGTCCAGCAACTCGGTGTGCGGCTGAGCGCACGCGATCTCGACGTGCGCCGCGACCAATCGCCAGAGCCGTTCATTGGCAGGCCCCTCGGATCCAGCCGCGGTCATGCCGGCAGCGGCGATCTCCTGGGTGTGACGTAGGGCAATCCGGACGAGAAGCTCTTCTTTGTTCTCGACGTAGTGGTAAAGGCTTGCCTTGGCGAGTTCCAGTTCGTCGGCAATCTCTTCCAGGCTGGTGGCCTCGTACCCCTTCACGGCGAACTTCTCCGCTGCGATCGCAAGGATCTCATCGCGCCGCCGACCACGCCTACGGTCCGCTCTACTCTCGCTCCGATTCTCTTCTGCCTCGAGCGCCGTGTCGCTACTGCGGGCGGCCCTGGCCAATGACCCCGATTTGGTCACGACCGATCCGCCGACCGCCGTGTCGCCGATCCATCGACCCGCACGCGAGAAGAAGCAACAGCGATGGTGATCCAGCCACTACTTTCGCCAGCGGTCACTGCTGATCCTCCTGCCCTCGACGACTACTCCGTCATCTTGTCAACCGGCGGACGGTCGGTCAACTTGCAGTCGAACCCTGGGCTCGACTCGAGCGATGCATGCATATCCCCACCGCGCGAGTCGCCCAACTCGAACGTCACCGCCCTGGGTTTCTCCCACTCGCCGGCAGGGAACCCAAGAAGCCGGATGCCGACCAAAGATCAACACCCCCCGCATTCGACTCTAGACGGTTCGACGAATAGATAGAGGTGCGCCGCCGACGGAGCTGAAGCGGGTTGCCTTCGTGCGAAGGGCGGTCAGACCTGACGTACACAGGTTTGGTGCCCCGGCCAGCGGATCGTGATGATCAGCATCATACGGGCACCACGAACAACTGTTCCGAGTATGCCCACACCCTGGCTGTGAGTCCCCAGTAGGCGCCCCGACGGGTCGTCGTCGCTACGAGGGGGGCGGACGGAGCATCGGCGACATCAACCCACCGACGATCAACTGCGCGGCCGACACGCCACGGTCTGCGGCGCTCACTACCCGCTGGCTGACCGACCAACGGGCCATGGCATTGGCCGCGGCCATGATCATAGGGCTCGCTGTCTGGGGCTCCGCCGCGAACGTGCCGCGCGCGACACCCTCCTCGACGAGGGACAGGACGAAACGGTCGTAGGCGCCGATGATCTCGCGCAGCTCCACACCGGGACCGTCTTCGGCTCGTCGCCGCAGAATCCGCGAGTTGACGTCGAGCAGCTCGGTGTGCGGCTGGAGGCAGGCCGCCTCGACGTGGGCCGCGATCAGGCGCCACAGCCGCTCGTGTGCCTCACCGGTCTCTCCGGCCGCGGACATCCCCGCCCCGGCGATCTCCTGGGTATGCCGAATTGCGATCCGAAGGAGTAGCTCCTCCTTGTTGCTCACGTAGTAATAGAGACTCGCTTTCGCGAGCTCCAGCTCGTCGGCGATCTGCTCCAGTGTCGTCGCCTCGTAACCCTGACTCGTGAACTTGGCGGCAGCCACCGCGAGGATCTCATCCCGGCGACGCCCCCGACGGCGGTCCTTGCGCGTGGTCGCATCCTGGACGTCAGCCACGGCAGACCTCACGGATCGTCGCACCTGCGTGGTCAGCGTGATTCACGCTGACCACCTTGACACGACGCCGGAGCGGCCCGCCACCCGGCCGCAGACTCTCGGGGACACCGGAGCACCACGTGTGGCTAGCGGGCTGCTCATGTCAGTCGCCGCGGTAGACAGGCTGGCGCTTCTCCATGAACGCCTGGGGCCCTTCCTGAGCGTCGTTGCTCCGGAAGACCTCCGACCCCAACAGGAGCTCGGTGTACAGCGCTTCGTAGAGCGGTACGCCGGAAGCCTGGAGTACCGCCTCCTTGATGCGTCGGACCGCGAGCGGTCCGTTGCGCTGAATCCGATCCGCAAGCTCCAACGCGGTGGATAGCACGTCCTCCGTCGGGACGACGCGGTTGACCAGGCCGAGGTCTAGCGCCTCGCTGGCGGTCATGGTGTTGGCTACAAGTAGCAACTCCATCGCCTTGGCCCAGGGCAACTGCCGCGCCAGACGCACGACGCCTCCGCCCACCGGCATCAGCGCCCACCGCGCCTCGGGGACGCCGAACTTGGCGCGCTCCGCGACGACACGGATGTCGCTACCGAGCATTAACTCCATACCACCGGCTACGCACACGCCGTTCACCGCGGCGATGACCGGCTTGGTGACATCGGAGAAGAAGCGCTTGCCGGGATCTGGAAACGCGTCGCGCAGGCTGGTCGGACTGTCACCGACGGCGTCGCCGCCGAGATCGGCGCCCGCGCAGAACGCCGAGTCGCCAGCGCCCGTCAGGACCAGGACGTGCAGGTCCTTGTCAGACTGGAATTCTCGAGTCACGACATGAAGCCGATCGGCCATCGCCCGCGTGATCGCGTTCTTGACCTCCGGACGGTTCAGCGTGACAAGCAGGATGGAGCCCCTACGCTCGACGAGCAGGTGCTCGTCCGCCGGGGTCGCCTCGGCGCTCATGAACCGGCCCGCTTGAACCGGGGGACGGTCAGGTCCGGATCGACGCTGTCGAACACGACCTCTAGAGCCATACCGACCTTCAGGTCGTCGTTGTCGATGTCGACGACGTTGGCGAGGATCTGCGGGCCCTCCTCCAGCGCGATGACGCTCACGTTGTATGGAAGCTCGTCCGCGAAGGCGGGGTGGTACAGCGTCCGGATGACGGTGTAGGTGTACAGCGTTCCCCGCCCCGACGCCTCACGCCACTCGACCGGCCCGTTGCAGCGGCTGCATCCCTCGATCGGGACGAACTGGTAGCGGTCGCACGAGGCGCAGAACTGGAGCAGAAGACGGTTCTCGAGGCAGCCATCCCAGAACGGCTTGTTGATCTTGTTGATCATCGGCCGTGCCTTGGGCACAAGAGTCTCGGTCGCGGTCATTGGTTCATCCCTTCCGCAGGATCATGCAGGCGTCGCCGTACTCCATGTATCCCTGATCAGTAGTGGTTCCTCCATGCCCGGTGACGACACACGTCTCCGCACCGGCAACCTGGGTCGGCCCGGCATCGCCGCGGACCTGACGGATGGCCTCGACCACCGGCGTGAAGCCCTGCATGTAGCTCCAGGAGAGCTCGCCGCCAGCGGTGTTGGTCGGGATCACCCCGTCCAGCCACAGGTTGCCGTCGGCGACGAACGGGCCGGACTCGCCGCGCCCGCAGAAGCCGAGGCCTTCGAGGGCCATCAGCACCGTGATGGTGAAGCAGTCGTAGATCTCCGCGACGTCGATATCGCTCGGCGACATCTTGGCGCGGGCGAACGCAGACTTGGCCGCGTGCGTGATGCCGGAGGTCAGGTAGGCATCCTGCTCGTAGCTGTCCTGCAGCGAGTGGCCGAAGCCGAGGCCCTCGATCAGCACGGTGGGACCGGGGCAGTCCTTGGCGCGCTCCTCCGTCGTGACGATGAAGGCGCATCCGCCGTCGGCCACGAGGCAGTAGTCGAACTTGCCGAGCGGGTCGGCGATCGGACGGGCGCCCAGGTAGTCGTCCATCGTCATCGTGCGACCGTGCATGTAGGCGTCGGGACGCATGTTGGCGTAGGCGCGAGCATTGAGGGAGACGGCGCCGAGCTGCTCCTTCGTCGTCCCGAACTCGGCCATGTGCCGCCGCGCGGCGAGCGCGTGGTCCGCACCGGGCGAGTACATGCCGTAGACGCCGGGGGTGTCGCCGCGGTGCGCAGCGAACATCCCGGCATCGCCCACCAGGGTGTTCGCGCTGAGCGCAGTGTCGCCGTAGCCGACCGCGACGTAGTCGCACTCGCCACGTTCGACGAGGCCGACCGCAGTGGTCAGGGCCTGGATCGCGCTGACTCCACCACTCTGGGTCTGCCAGACCAGGCGGGGCCGCGTGCCCAGCAGCTTCGGCACGTAGCCGCCCAGGCCGAAGACGTCCATCTCCACGATGCCCGGCTGGTAGATGTAGCCCTCGATGTCGGTCATCTTCAGGCCGGCGTCCTCGACCGCAAGCTGGAGGCCCTCCAGCCTCAGCTCCAACGAGGTCACTCCGGGCACGCGGCCCTGCTGGGTGACCCCCAGTCCCACGATTGCAGCGGTCATTCGTATCTCCTTTGATGAGGTGACTCGGCGGGGCCCGGCGAGCGGGCCGGCCGCGCGGGTTGGGGGTGCGGTGGGTGGATCAGGGCAGCAGTCGGGACGTCAGCTCGGCGTCCCGCTGGGCCGCCGACCCGAACGCGTGGGTGCACGCGAGGGCGTGGCGGTAGAAGAGGTGGGCGTCGTGCTCCCAGGTGAAGCCGATGCCTCCGTGCAGCTGGATCACACGCCGAGCCGCCGACGCGTAAGAGCTGTCGAGGTGCCGACGGGCCACCATGCCGGCGGTTCCCATGAGTTGGCCACGGCCGGTCTGGGTGGCCCACCGGACGAGCGCGTCACCGAGCTCGGCGTCCGCGGTCATCTCGGCGATTGGGTGCTTGACACCCTGGAAGGTCCCGATGGGCATGCCGAACGCGAAGCGCTCCCGTGCGTAGGAAGCGACGAGGTCGATACACGCGGCCAGGCCGCCCGCCTGCTCCGCGGCGACCGCCACGTCGATCTCGGGCTGCGCTTCCCGGAGGGCGGGCTCGATGTCACCCAGACGCGTCGCGGCGACGCCGTCCAGGGTCACGACCGCCACCGGGTGGGTGGCTGACAGTGGCTCCTGGATCTCAATCGCCACGCCCTCGGCCGTCGCGTCGACCTCGTAAAGGCCCTCGCCCAGCTCGTCGGACACGCGTATCAGCAGGGTGTCGGCGGTCGTGGCGTGCAACACGGAGCCGTCGGTACCGGAGACGCCGCCCTCCGACGCGTCGAAGTTCGGCGCGTCGAGACCCGCTACCGCCACGACGACGTCGCCCGCGGCGATGCCGGTCAACAGCCGTGTGGCGACATCACCGGGGTAGTGACGCAAGAGCAGCGGTGCCACGACACCCGTGCTCAGCATCGGGCCGGTCACGAGTCCACGGCCGAACTCTGTCATCACGACGGCGACGTCCGCGATCGTCGCAGAGCTACCGCCGAATTCCTCGTCGATCAGGAGACCGGCGATGCCCAGTTCGGTGGCAATCCGCGACCACAACTTGCGGTCGGTGTTGCGGTAGTCGGTCAGCGCGACTCTCGCCTGATCACGCGGGGCGTGCTTCTCGGCGAAGTCTCGGCACACCTCTTGAAGGGTCCGTTGCTCATCGGACAGGACCATGTTCATGGTGCGGCCTTCGGGCTGGAGGGGAGTTCGTTGAAAGGAGTGCGGCGATCCGGGCTGGGATCCTTGGGGAGTCGGTGACGACGCTCGGCGATGATGTTCTTCTGCACCTGGCTGGTGCCTCCGCCAATGGCGTGACCGATCGAGTCCAGGTGGACCCGGAACAGGTCGGTGACGCCCGGGGTCGTGGGCGTCAGGACCTCCGGGCCCATCAGTTCGATGGCCAACTCGCCCGCCCGCTCGTTGAGCTGGTTCGCTGCGATCTTCGCGATCGAGTCGACCGGCCCACTGTCGATGCCCGCTTCCAGCTCCGCGTCGAGGCGCAGTAGGACGGCGGTCAGGGCCTTCTCGCGCACGAACAGGTCGACGATCTCCGCCACGACACGCGGATCGTCGCCGCGTCCTCGACGCCGCGCCTCCTGCGCCAGGTTGGCGGGTGACAGCAATCGGTTCTGCGGCAGTCCCAGCTCGGCGATGGCCATGCGCTCGTGGCGCAGCATCGCCACAACCGCGGCCCAGCCGCCGTTGACCTCACCCAGCACCGCGTCTTCTTCGACGACCGCGTCGTCGAAGAAGACCTCGTTGAAGGGGGTCTCGCCACTGGCCACACGTAGCGGCCGCACTTCGATACCCGGCTGGCGCATGTCGATGATGAATTTCGTCAGACCGCGGTGCTTGGGGACGCTCGGGTCCGTGCGCGTGATGATGACGCCCACGTCGGCGTGCTGCGCGCCCGACGTCCAGACCTTCTGTCCATTGATCCGCCAGGACCCGTCAGGCATCTGGCGGGCCGACGTGCGGATGCCCGCCACGTCGGATCCGGCCGCCGGCTCGGAGTACAGCTGGCACCACAGCTCGTCGCCGCGCAGCAGCGGACGGATGTAGCGCAGCTTCTGGGCCTCGGTGCCGATGTCCAGAATCGTCGGACCCGCCATACCCACGGCAACGGTGAAGGTCCCCTCCCCCAGGTTGTAGGGGGCCGACTCCTCGAGGACGATGCGTCGCTCGGCCTCGCCGAGGCCGTGGCCACCGTACGCCTTCGGCCAGTTTGTGCCGACCAGTCCGGCCTCATAGCACGCCAACTGCCAGGCCTTGGCCGGCTCGAGGTCTGCACCTGCAGGTAGGGCGTGGGGGTCCGGCGGCGCGTGGGGTCCGTGCTCACGCAACCACTCACGAATGTGGATCCTGAAGTCGCTCGTCATCGGACGCTCACTTCCTGCGAAACCTGGTGTGGGCTCCGTCGCGCCCACTCGGCAAGCCCACGTGAACTGTCGGTGATCACGGACAACCCCTCCTCGTCTCCTTGGGCGATGAATCTCAGTTTCTCGCCCCACGGTCGAAAAGTCAATCGACAGTCTAATATTCGCTTTGCGGTCGTCTGATCACGGTGAACGTGCGCCGCGACCTTCTGCGACCGAGACCACTCGGCCCGTCATCCGCCGCCGATCCGCTCGGCCTCGCGAGCGCGGATCACACCCCGCGGCTCGCAGCCATCACGATCCAGCGCCGCCGACCGCTGAAAACGCACCGATGTGTGGCCGGTCCGTCGACCGATGGACGCGGGATGACGATGGGCCTCCAGATCGAAACAAGCCACAAACCTCGCGCGAGGAGAGCAAGCTCTCCGCCCACAAACACGCGCGGACGAAGGACAGGCAGGTGGTGCTATCCTGCGTCGGATTGAAGTGACACACATCACCAAAGTGAGGAAATTCATGACGTGCACTAACGCCCCCACTGACACATTCGTCGAGGTCAACGGCCTGAAATTGCATTACACCGACTGGAATTCTTCGACAGAAAATACGACGCTGCTCATCCATGGACTCGGCAAGGAACTTCACGTTTGGGACTCGGTCGCTGCAGAGCTGGCTAGAACCCGGCGTGTAATCTGTGTCGATTTGCGAGGCCATGGCTTGAGCGACTGGAGCAAAGAGGGCTATGCCCTGGAGAGTTTCGTTGACGACCTCAGCGCCTTGCTTGCGCATTTGAATATCGCCGAGATTCAAATCGTGGGCCATTCGGTAGGCGCTCGGGTCGCGATTATGCTGGCTGCTATGTGGTCAGGTCAGGTCGGACATGTCCTGCTCTCCGACGCTGGTCCCGAACTGTCTCAAGAAACAGCACAGCTACTGTGCAAGGCCAGCATGCAGGGTATGCCGAGTTACGATTCCGAACATGGCGTGTTGGCCGCTCTCCGCGAAGCGCACCCTGACTGGCGCGATGAATTTCATCAGATTTCTCTCCGCCACGAGTATCGCCGGAACTGGATCGGGAAGTTCATCTATAGGGCTGATCCAGAGATCCTGTGGATGGTGCAGACCGAGTGGGTCGAGGGAAATCCACGCCTGTGGGAAAGCTGGGAGCAGATTCAGGCACCAATCACCGTACTGTGGGCGTCCGAAAGCGCATTCCTTGACGAGGAGATCGTCGCGCGGATGCGCGTGACCCAGCCGACGTTCGAGCTGCGACGGCCGACAGGGAGTCATTTCTACCTTCGACAAGCTCCCGAGGAATTCCTGCGATACGCCCAGGAAGCCCTTGCCGGCTGAGAAGTCCACGTAATTTCCCGCGACCGAAAGAATGGCGACCCGAGGCGTCCGCCACTGATATCGGCGCCGGTATTCTCGCCGCAGCGCCTCAACCTTTCCAGGTGCAAGATTGCAAAAGTTGCCGGATGACCAGAGCGAGAACTCTTCCAGAATCGCATTGTGCAGAACTGATTCCTTAGACGCCTGGCGATGTCGCGGCTCTGCTTTGGATTGCTCACCTGCTGTAGACATCTGCTCCGGCGGAGGTCGGCACTTGCCGACGGCATCCTGGCCTGACCTGCACGGCACCGAGTGGCCCAAAATCCTCAGCCACTCAGGTGGGCGTGCGATGTACGTATGTGTTGTTCAACCGACCCCGAGGTGAGCCATCGGAGTCAATTGCCGGCAATCCGGTGTCGCTGAATTCGACACAGTAAGGAATAATCAAATGTCACCGCAGATCATGACTGTCTTGGGTCCGGTTGACTCATCACTTATCGGGCATACGCAACCCCATGAGCATCTCCTATGTGATCTCTCATCGGCATCCCTCGGTGTTCAACCGCCGCGCGAAGAACTGTCGGCCACCGCTCGTTCGAGAATGCAGACGCCGATCACCCTCGAGAACAGATACGAAATTCGCAAGACGATCCTGCACAATGAAAACCTGCAGCTGACCGACGAAATTACCATCGCCGACGAGCTGACTGATTATCGCTCCGCGGGCGGAAGCGCAATTGTGGATGCCACCCCGATCGGGTTAGGACGCGACCCAGAGGGATTGGCGCGACTTTCGCGGCGCTCCGGCGTACACATAGTCATGGGTGCGGGGTACTACAGCAAGGGATTTCATACGCCTTTTGTCGCCGCCGCCGCCGAGGATGAAATAACTCGTAGAATCGTCGAAGACATTGTGATTGGCGCCGACGGTACGCCGGTCAAGTCCGGAGTTATCGGCGAGATCGGCTTGGGGTGGCCAACCGATCCTGACGAACTGAAGGTGCTGCGGGCGGCCAGCCGAGCGCAAATGCAAACCGGAACTCCGCTCCTCATTCATCCAGGAGGATCTGCAAATGCGCCCGCGACGGCCGTGACGGAGTCGATGACCGTAGGGGTGCGCCCCGACCGAATTGTGATGGCTCACCTAGATGCACGATTTTTCGAGGAACGATCTTTCCTCGACTTTGCCGAGCTGGGGACATATCTGGAACTGGACCTTTTCGGCAGAGAATCTTCGCATTCCTCCATGGCTGCGGATCCACGCTGGCCAAATGATGCTCGCCGTCTCTACTATGTGCGAAAATTGATCGAGGCGGGACACATCGAACGCATTCTCATCTCGCAGGATACTGCCCAGAAGAGTGACCTTCGCCGTTTTGGTGGGCCCGGGTATGGGCACATTATCAAGAATGTGGTTCCCCTGATGGTCCGCCTGGGTTTCTCCTATGAAGAGATCGAGTGCATAACGATCGAAAACCCAAGGCGAGCACTGTCTATTCCATAAAACACATGATTACTGATATTTCGGTAATAGGGCGTGTCAATACACGTGATTCGCGCCGCGCTGCTTGATCATTGACGAGTGGCAGGAAAGAAGACCAACTCCGGCGAGAAGTCCGACACCCGGAAAGTCAAGCAGCCCGGTACTCGTCGAGATTTCGACGCATTGCGTGACCGACGCATGCGAGCCGCGGAGATGTTCGCCGCGGGCCGGCGGCAGATCGATGTCGCGGTCGAGTTGGAGATATCTCAGCAGACCGCGTCCCGTTGGCACAGGAAGTGGACAGCCGGAGGTCGCGAGGCACTCGAAGGCGCAGGTCGGGCGGGACGCCGGCCGCGTCTCGACGACGCCCAGATCGAGGTGATCCGAGAGGAATTACTCAAGGGACCCCAAGCGAATGGCTTCGCCACCGGGGTGTGGACACTGGGCCGGGTCGCGATCGTGATCGAGCGGCTCACCGGCGTGACCTACGGGCCCACCTGACTGCACAGGTTTAGTGCCCCGGTCAGCGGGTCGGTAGGTTCAGCGTGGTGAGGATGCGGACTGCGTCTGGGGTGAGTGGGTCGGCGGCGATGTGAGGGTGGCCAGCGATGGTCATGGTGATTTCTTGCAGCGGACGCAGGGTCCGGACCAGGGAGCGGATCGAGGTCCCGGTCTCGGTCTGCAGGTAGCGGGCAACGGCAAGTGCGGTGAACACGACGGTGAGGTGGGCTTCGATGGCGTCGCGGGTGTGATGGAACATCGGCCGCGCCCTCAGGTCGGTTTTCGACATGCGGAACGACTGCTCGACCTGCCAGAGATCGTGGTACTTCGCGATGACCTCGCCTGGTCCCATGATCGACGCGGGAAGATTGGTGACGTAGCCCTTCAGCCCGATCAGTGACCGGGCCCGATCGATGCTTGCGGTGTCGAGGCTCCGACCGTTTGCGGTGGACACGGACGAACCGTGTCGACTTCGGTGCCTTGCCGCCGTCGACGACGTCTCGGGCCCGAGTTTCTTGCGCGTTGAGTGTTTGGTTGTCGCGGACGGCGCGGCGTTTCGAGTACTGCCAGACCGCCCGCCATGACTTCGGGTGTCCGGCCGCGTCCCAGATGGGTTCGGTGCGGTGGCGCACATCGTTGACGGCGCTCTTCGCGTGCCTCGGGGTGAGGAGTGTCGATGATCTGCCCGTCGGCGAAAGAGTCTCCGTTCCAATGGAAATGGTTCGCCAGATCGGCTGGGGCTTTCGTGACGCGGGACCCTACGATGAACTTGAGCCCGGCCTCGTCGAGGGCAGTGAGGTTGCCAGCGGAGAGCATCCCGGCGTCGGCGGCGATCACCATCTCGATACCGGCAATGTCATGGCGGTCTTGGAACTGCCGGATCATGGGCACAATGGTGTGGGTTTCGGCCTTGTTTCCCTCGAAACAGCCGATCTCCAGCGGAAACCCGGTCCGGTCGACGAGCAGGCCGACCACGATCTGCGGGTCGACCCGCCGCTCCTTCGAGTAGCCGACTTTGCGGAGTTCGTCTTCCTTCTCCGCCTCGAAGTACAAGGTGGTGACGTCGTAGAGCACCAGCGACAGCCCGCCGGTCGCCGCCGCGTGTTCGAAGCATTTCGTCGCGACCCGATTCCGGTAATCACTTGTGGTGCAACGCGTAAGTGCATTGGCGTAGGTGTTGCGGTGCGCCGGTGTCAAGCCGATCTCGCTGACGACGCGGGCGGTGTCGCTCATCGAGGTCGGCTCCACGAGTCGGCCGAGGACCAGTTGGAAGAACGCCTCGTCGTCGACAACGTCGAACCCCAGTCGGGACCACGCTATGGCGATCGTCTCGATCAGCCAGCGGGACCGCTTCGCGGTGATCACCGACGGGCCGCCACCGGGGCCGGCGAGCGCATCCAGCCCCAGGTCGAGTTCCTCCTGACCCTCGTCGAGTTTGTCGCGGGCGACCTGCATCAACGCGGTCAACTCGCT
>NZ_JBHUSF010000041.1:0-40696 GCF_042673295.1 Rhodococcus sp. NPDC057014 | reverse complement strand
CCCGCCGACGTCCACGCGCCGAGGCCGCCGTCGAGCATGCTCACGTCGGCAACACCCGCCCACCGCAGCAGCCACCAGGCCCGCGCGGCGGCGAGGTTCCCCGTCGCGTCGTAGACCACGACAGTGCTGCCCGCCCGGACGCCCCACCGGCGCGCGGCGACCTGGAGGTCGGCCACGTCCGGTAGCGGATGCCTGCCGAGTTCCGGGCGTCCCGGGGCGGCGAGTTCGGTGTCGAGGTCCACGAACACGGCCCCCGGAATGTGCGCGTCGAGGTAATGCTGCCTGCCCTCGGTGTCGCCGAGGGCCCACCGCACGTCCAGCAGAACCGGGGGAGCGTCGCTGCGCAACAGCGCCGCCAACTCGTCGATCGTCACCACAGGGCTCATCGCACCACTGTCGCACACGGTGGATTCGGGGTGCCGTTGACGCGAGAACCTGGCACCCTGGCACGCATGACGGGACGTCGCACGACGGCGCTGCTGCTTGCGGCCGCGCTGTTCGGGCTGACCGGGTGCGGAACGGCCGAACCGGCGAAGACGCCGTCGCCGGTGCCGCGGGTGCAGGCGTCCGCGTCCGGGCTGACCCTCGACGGCCGGCCGTGGTGGCCCGCCGGGCTGAATGCCTATCAGCTGGCCACCGACTGGTCCGTCAACCGCGGGTGCGGCGCCGAGGTGGATCTGGACGGCTTCTTCGGCGTCCTGCCGGAGGGGTCGCTCACCCGGTTCAACGCGTTCCAGTGGCTGGCGATCGACAAGGTGACCGGCGCGCTGGACTTCACGGGCATCGACAACGTCTTCCGGGCGGCCGAGGCGCACCGCCAGCTGGTGATCCCGGTGCTCGCCGCACAGGACGGATCGTGTGGTGACGAGATCTTCAAGTCGAGTGAGTGGTACGACGGCGGTTGGCGCAGCGTCGCCCCCGGTTCGGTGCTCAGCTACGAGGACTGGGTCGCGACGGCGGTGAAGCGGTGGCGGGATTCCCCGTCGCTGGCGATGTGGGAGCTGATGGGGGAGCCCGAACCGCTGACCCCGTTCCACAGCTGCACGGACACCGCGGGCGAGACACTGCGGGTGTTCGTCGACGAGGCCGGCGGCCTGGTCCGCAGCCTCGACGACCGGCACCCGATCACGCTCGGGATGATCGGCGGCGGCCAGTGCGGCACGGCGGGAACGGATTACGAGTTGGTGGGCGCGTCGCCCGCACTCGACGTCCTGCAGTACCACGACTACGGCGCCGACGGTGTTCCGCTGCCCGGCGACCGTTACAACGGTCTCGCCCTGCACATCGAGCAGGCCGAACACCTGCGCAAACCGATCCTCGTCGCGGAGATCGGACAGTATTCGGGGGCGGGATGCGTCTCCGTCGTGGAGCGGGCCCGGGAAGTGGCCGTGAAGATCGACGGCCAGCGTGCGGCCGGGACCGCGGGCGCGCTGCTGTGGGCGTTCGTGCCCGACCCGCGTCACGGCGAGTGCACGTACGACATCGGACCCGACGACCCGGTGCGGGGAGTGCTGCGCGAACGCAACGGCACCCGCTGAGCGTCACAGCACCCGGTACAGCCGCCAGGTGGGCTGGTCCTGGCCGTCGTTCGGGATCTCGAGTTCCAGCGTCGCGATGTCCGCGCCGGTCTCGTACAGCGTCGGGTACCGCCGGTTGACGGCATCGGACTCGCCGCGACCGGTGTTGGGGACGGCGAGGACGTACTGGATTCCGTGATCGGCGGGCCGGTTGACGATCGACGTGAAGTCCTGGTCGGACGGGATGACGAACGTGCGCGGGTTGTCGGTCGCGGTGTAGACGGCGAACCCGTAGACGGTGTCCATGAGCACCGACCCCTCGGGCAGATTCATCGAGTCGATGTGGCGGGCCAGTTCCCGTTCGGTGCGGAACGACGCGATGATCCGCCGCTCGGTGCGCCGCTTGTCGGACGTGTCGTTCGGCGCGGGGAACACCACGGACTCCAGCGCGTACTGCTGATCCGACAGGGTGGGGGACACCATCAGCGCACCGGTGGCGACGGGAGTGAAGACGACGAGGGCCACGGCGAGGGCCGCCGGAACGGAACGGGAGCCGACGACGAGGCGACGGGTGAATCCGTGCGGACCGTGCCGCCGCTCCACCAGTGCCCCACCCGGCGGGACGAGTTGGAACGCGAGCACCGCCATCAGCGGAAGCGCGCAGATGTAGAACCGCAGGAACGGGAACGTCAGTCCGCGCATGTAGCTGAGCGTGGCGAACGCGATCACCGAGGCGAGCACCACCACGGCTGCCACCACCTCGAGGTCGTGGCGACGCCACGCCAGCACCGCGACGATCGGGACCAGCAGCGGGAGGACGGGCCCGAGCACGACGGTCTCCGCGATCGAGAAGACCAGGGCGTATCCGGGGTCGGTGGATCCGCCGCCGCTCTGGGCGAGGATGCTCGCGTTGCCGTACGTGGACGAGAACTGCTGCAGGGCCTCACCCGTGATGAGCCAGCTGGTGGCCGCCCACGCCAGGAACGCCACCCCGGTGGGCAGTGCCACCAGCACGGCGTCGAGGGCCGCGGGAAACAGCAGTTCCCGCTTGTTCTTCCACCCCTGCCGCAGCAGGGTCGTCGCGAACACGAACACGGTCACGGCCAGTCCGGCGGCCAGCGCGTCGTACCGGGTCAGGTAGGCGAGGCCCAGCGCGACCGCGACGGCGACGAGGTCGTGGATGTCGTCGGTGGTGCACCACCGGATCAGCCTGCGGGTGGCCCAGCACATCAGCAGCAGGAACGGTGCCTCGCTCATGCCGTTGCCGCCGTAGAACACGATCATCGGGTTGAGCGCGAACAGGGCGGTGACCGCCCAGATCAGCCACGGCGGGCAGCCGCGATCGGCGCCGATCTTGTAGATCTGCACCACCGCGCCCGCCATGAACGGCGCAGACATCACCACCCCCGTCACACCCCACGCGGTGAGACCGGGCCACCAGTGGCTGAGCAGCACCGTCGGCAACTGCACCACCGCCGTCAGCGGCGTGAACACGAAACCGATCGCGGCGAGGTGCGGGTCCCGGCTGAACAGGACGCTGCGTGCGGCGGAAATGCGACTGAGCGCGTCGCCCATCAGAAATCCGTGCCCGACAGTCAGATACAGCCCGACCATCACGTACAGCGCGGTGCAGCCCCAGAACAGCCAGCGTGCCGGCCTCACGGTGCGGCCCCCGAATTCGACTTCGCCGCATCCGATTCGGCCGCGGTCGGTGTGCTCGCTCCGCTCAGCCCGTGGAACGTCTTCTCCCAGTACGACGGGTTCCGGATCAACTGGTACGTGCCCTTGATCGCCGCGATGCTCATCATCACCCAGTACAGCGGGGTCGTCAGTCCCGCGATCAGCAGCGCCGAGTTCCGGGTCTCCCGGCACGCGATCAGATTCATGTAGAGCACCGCGACGTTGCCGAACAGCAGCGAGATGAGCGCCGGGAAGTACACGTACGCGGGAAACTCCTCCTGGATCACCTGTGGCTGACCGAGGATCCAGGCCAGGCTGATCAGCCAGAACACCATGTTGAGGCACGCGATCAGCGGTGTCCCCGCCATGAGGGCCGTGAACCGGAAGAACCCGACGGCGCCGAGACCCCGCCACAGGCCGACCGGCCTGCGCATGTGCACCAGCCACGTCTGCAGGTAGCCCTTGTACCAGCGGGACCGCTGCCGGATCCAGTTGATGGCGTCGCTGTTCGCTTCCTCCAGCGTCGTGGAGTCGAGGACCGCGGTGCGGTATCCCGATTCGGCGATGCGCACCCCCAGGTCGGCGTCCTCGGTGACGTTGAACGGGTCCCAGGATCCGATCTCGTCGAGCACGCTGCGCCGCAGGTGATTCGACGTGCCGCCGAGCGGGATGGGTGAATCGCTGCGCATCAGTCCGGGCAGGATGAATCCGAACCACAACGCGTAGTCGGCGGTGAACCACGCGGTGAGCAGATTCTGGGTCCCGTTGTGGAACGCCAACTTCGCCTGCACGCACGCGGTGTTGTCGGGGAGCCGGTCGAACGCCGCGACGACCCGCCGCAGTTGCAGCGGGTCCGGGTGATCCTCGGCGTCGTAGATGGTGACGATCTCGCCGGTGGAGAAGTGCAGTCCGTAGTTGCAGGCCTTCGGTTTGGTCCGCGGATCGGCGGGCGGTACGAGGAGGATGGTGACCACGTCGCCGACTCCGGCGGCGTTCGCGGCGTCGATGGTGACGTCGTCGTCCTCCTCGAGGAGCAGGAGCACCTGCAGTTTCTCCTCGGGGTAACTCAGTGCCCGCATGGCCGCGATGAGATCGGCCACCACTTCCGGTTCGTTGTAGGCGGGGACCAGGATCGTGTACGGCGGCAACCGGTCGTCGGTCAGTGCGAGGGCGTCCTCGTCGGAGATGCTGACGATGGTGCTGCCGTCCAGGCCGCGGAAGAACAGGATCAGCCGGTCGGCCAGCGTCCAGACGTACGCGATGGTGCAGAAGAGGGTGACCGCCACCAGCGTGGGAATCGGGAAGAAGTACGCACACACGATCCCGACGGCCAGCAGGGCGAGCAGCAGGTTGCGCTGCCACGGGTAGAACGCGACCGAGGCGGACGACATCGGATGCTTCTCGCGCAGGCCGTTGACGGCGTCGTGGAGGGCGGCGGCCTTGAACTCGGTGTCGTACGTGTCGTCTTCGCGGGTCACCACTGCTGCGCCTCCACGATCTCGCGTGCCAGGGTTTCGAGCATCTCCCGGTCCTTGTACTCCGGTTCCGTGTCGGAGACCGCGGTCTTGCCCCGCAGCAGGACGGCCAGCGAGTTGGCGCCGTTGGACGCCATCGACGGCGCCGGTTCCGGGAACAGCGCGTCGGGTTCGTGGTTGTCGACGGTGATGAGGCTGACCCGCTGGGTGAGACCCGGACCCCGCACCCACACGAAGTTGAGATTGCTCCAGGTGAGCAGGAGGTCGTCGTCGACGACGGTGTACATCTCCGCGGTCACCCCGCGGCCGACGTCGACGAAAACCTTCGAGCTGACGCGGGCGTTCTGCAGTCGGTATTGGGTGTGGCTGGGGTACACCTCGAGTGTCGTGGGCCTGCGCACCGACAGCGTGTCCACCTGCACGGTGCGGGGGCGGTTCTGCACGTCCCACGCCGGGTTGGGTTCGGTGGTGCGGATGGTCTGCCGGGTGAGCCGCGACGTGGAACCGAAGTACTTGCGCGGCCAGCTGTACTCGGTGTAATCCAGTTCCTGCCAGCCGCCCGGCACGACGATCCCCGCGTGCGCGGCGGGAGAGGGGCCGGGCGAGACAGGGGTGAGGTTCTGGTCGGGCAGCGGCGTCACGAACAACGCCGCGGCGACCACGAACACCGCGACGAACGTGAAGCCGCTGTTGATGGTGGTGGGGCGGCGGACGGGGCGGTCGAACGGTGCCAGGCTGCCGCCGCGCCGCTTGTACACGTAGAAGCAGGCTCCGACGATGATCGAGGTGGCCAGGGCCGGACCGAGTTGGGTGGCGAACGTGGGCGCCGTCGGGAACATCCTGATCGTCACGTACAACGCGACGCTGCCCAGTGTCACCGAGCAGGCGAAACCGACGGCCGCGCGGCGGTTGCTCCGGCTGACGGCGATGGCGGTGGCGCCGGAGGCGAGGACGACCATGATCAGGCCGTAGTGGAAACGCTGGCCGCCGAGCAGGATCGCCAGCGAACGGTACGTCAGCGGACCGAGCGCCAGCGCGAGCACCCACACCGGCCAGAACCGGCACACCGGGCGGAGCCCGAAGACGAGGACCGCGGAGCTGAACACGAACACCCACGCCGCGACGACGTCGATGTGCATCAACTGGTAGTCCTCGGCGAACCGGGGCAGGAGCAGCACCTGGATCGCCAGGGTGACGAGCAGCCCGATACCGCCCACGATCTTGTCGGTCTGGCGGTCGTGGATGGGGAGTTCGCCCTCCCGCCGCAGCGAGATGCCGATCGCCGCGCAGATGCACAGTGCCGGGACGACGAAGACGTAGCCGATGGCGGTGCCCTCGGTGGTACTGCGCCACACGTCCTGCCACGTCTTCCAGAACGCGAAGACCGTCGCCGCCACGATGAGGATCCACCGGGCGGTGAGCCGGATCGCGGCGTCGAGGGCGACGTTGCCGATGATCATGGGGAGCCGCTCAGCGTGGCAGCGGACGGGTCCGGCGATGACGCATCACGACCGCCGCCGCGATCACGATTCCCACCAGCAGCAGGATCCCGGCGACGCCGAGCACCCACCCGACCGTCGTGGAGACGCCGGACGAACTCGCACCGCCCGCGGTGTCCGGTATCGACAGTTCGACGGGGTCGCGGTTCGCGGCGGTGAAGAGGATGTCACCGTTCAGGCTCGCCCAGCGATCCGGTGTCGCCCGAAGCCATTCGAGTGTCCGGTCGAGTTCGCCGGGCACACCGGTGGATCCGGCGACCACCACCTGCCGGGTGCCGTCGAACGCGGTCTGCAGTGACGCGAAGTCGATCGGTGCGCCGAACGTGACGGTGGTGGAGCCGTCGGTCCCCGGATCGGTCAGTTCGAACGTGGAGCCCTCGGTGCTCGACAGGGGCAGGGGGACGCCATCCGGGAGATTCCCGTCGGCGGCGATGAGGATGGCGGGCGACTCCGAACCCACGGCCTCGTCGATCGACACCCAGTGGGGGTCGAGTTCGACGGTGGTCAGCGATTGCAGTCCCGTCACCACGGCCACGGCGCGTGCTGTGTCGTCGAATCCGCCGACGGTGCCCGCGACGTCGACGCTCGGCAGCAACGACTGCGGCAGCGACTCGAACCCACCCGGATGGGGGGTGCCCGACGGTTCGCTGGTGACCTCGCTGTCCGGGTCGATCGACAGGGTGACCGGTTGTTCGAGTCCGCACTGGTTGGTGGCGCCCGTGGTCTGCAGGGCGACGGTGAGCGTGGTGACCCGGCGCAGCGCGTCGTTCGGCACGTCGATCCACCGGTCGATCGCACCGCTGGGTTCGGCGGCCCAGCTGGCCACCTGCCGGTCGCCGGCGGCGACGGAGATCAGACCGTTCTGATTGCTCGGCAGCGGTGTGTACGTGCCCTGCAGGTTGACTCGCACGGTGTCCGAGGCCCGGCCGAGCCGCGTCTGGTCGAGTCCGAGGGCCACCTCGACGCGGCCGTGCGCGGTGGCGCCGAGGTTGGTCTGGCCGAGCCCGCGCAGCGTCGTGGACGTGGGGGCGAGGATCGGCGGGTTGTCCATCGAACCGGCCGTCGCACGGGCCTCCACCGCGATGCTCGCCACCTGGCTGGTGATCAGCCGGCTCTGGTTCTCCAGCGTGCGGTCGTCGCCGGTCAGGCGCAGCGCCGGCGGACCGCTCGGTGCCGGGATCAACTCGGTCGCGGCGGTGCCGCTCTCGAGGATCACCACGGAACGCTCGAACGGGCTGTCGGCGGACGTCGGCGCCGACTGCCCGTCGGGAAGCCGCCGCACGTCCACCCGCACCGGTTGCGCGCCGTAATAGGCGACGACGGCCGCGCCGAGGTCGACCGCCGCCGCACTCTCCGCCGAACTGGGATCGCCGGGAACGTAGAGGTGCAACTGCTGCAGGACCGGCGGCAGGAAGTCCGCGACGACCGTCGGGTTCGCGGGAGTCCCGCTGTACGCGGCCCGGACGTCGCGGAAGGTCAGGCTGCGTCCCGTCCAGTCCTGGGGGCAAATGTTGTCCAGCGGCACCAGCGTGGTCCTCAGCGTGACCGCGACCGCCTGATCGGTCAGCTCGGCGCCCGCGAGGGGAATCGACACCGGCGCACTCTGAGCGGGCGCTCCCGGCAGATCCACCCGGCCGAGCGAACGGCCCGCGGACTCGACGTCGATCCACGCGCGCCCGACATTGCCGGGAAGGTCGACCACCCCGTCGAGCGATGTCGGCGTGAGTCCCTGCGGGACCGGCACGGTGATCGTCACCTCGTCGTGATTGCCGCGGAACGGCACCGCCTCACCGAACCCGAGCGTCCGTGAATCCAGCGAAACAGCCCCACTGGGCTGCGGTTCGATCTCCGTGGTCACCGGATCCTGCGCATGCGCCACCGGGAGCGACAACAATGCCAGCCCGCACACCGCGAGCACGGCGAGAAGTCGGGGAGTGTGTGAGCGGACAGGTGCGGCAACGGGCATCGGCGAATCTTTCGGTGCGGCGTGGCGGGCGAAGTCTGGAATCGGCACAAATGGGACGGTCGTGCCTGACGCTACAAGGGAATACGGCCGTGCGTGTGGCGAACAGAATTTGTCGGGCGGCAAACACATCCGTGCGGGCAAGTGGATTGGTACGCAGCGGTATCGCGCGACGGCGGTACTGAAACTATCCGAAAACTGGATATAGGACCGGTTTTTTGTGTGGGTTGGGAGCCCGAGGTCGGCTCGTCCGTCGATTCGCCAGGAGGCGGCGTGTGGATCAGAAGTTGTTGCTACTCGCCGGTATTCGCATGGATGTGGTAAAGATTGCCACAGAGTGAGCAGGAGACCGTCCGGTCTGCAATCATCATCACGGCAATATCACCACATACAGGTTCCGAACCCCGAGAGCTTGATCCGGAGGCGAAGCAGAGAATGGCGTCCAGTTCGACCGTTCGCAGCGCGGTGGACGCACATGCCTCCGATCTCGGACCTCGCGTGGTCGGGGATGTTCACCGCGTAGTCCGTCGCCGCTGGCAGACCGCGTACATCCGTCGTCTCGCGGTCACCGACGCCCTGGTCGTGACGGCCGCGGTCGCCACGGCGCAGTGGTGGAGATTCGGAGGCTCCGACGCCCAGGTACAGTCGCAGTCGCTCGACAACGTCAGCTACACACTCATTTCCGCAGCACTGGTTGCCATGTGGCTGGGAATGCTCACCGTGTTCCATGCCCGGTCGCCGCGAGTGATCGGCAGCGGGCCGGAGGAGTACCGGCGGATCGCGACCGCCACGATGCGCTTGTTCGGGATCATCGCCATCGCCGCGCTGCTCGCCAGGCTCGACCTCGCCCGCCTCTATCTCGCCATCGCGCTTCCGGCAGGTCTGGTGGGACTGTTGGTCAGCCGGTGGATGTGGCGTCGAGTGGTGTCGTACAAGAGGGCGCACGGACACTTCCAGACATCCGTTCTCGCTGTCGGTGCCCATCAATCGGTGCGAAGCCTCGCCGAGTCCTTCGATCGCGGCACCGCGGACGGCTTTCTCGTGGTGGGAGTATGTATTCCGGGTCATTCCCGTCGATTGGACGAGCACATCACGGTAGGCGGCCGCGCCATCCCGGTGCTGGGAAGTGAAAACGATATCGTGGACGCGTTGCGCGAATCCGGCGCAGACACCGTCGCGGTCACGGCCACCGAGCATCTCGGACACCACGGACTGCGGCAGATGGTGTGGGATCTCGAGAATCACGAGGTCGATCTCGTGGTGGCGCCGGGGATGATGGACGTGTCCGGGCCGCGCCTCGAGATCCGTCCGGTGGCCGGTCTGCCGCTGATCCACGTCGAGAAGCCGAGCTACCACGGCGCGAGCAAGTTCGGAAAGACCTCGTTCGACATCGCCTTCGCCCTGTTCGCGCTCGTCCTGGTCAGTCCGGTGATGCTCGCCGCCGCGGTGGCGGTCAAGCTGACCAGCAGGGGACCGGTGTTCTACCGGTCCGAACGGATGGGTCTCGACGGGAAGCCGTTCCAGATGTTGAAGTTTCGCTCGATGGTGCAGAACGCGGACACGCAGGTCGCGTCGCTCATGGACCGCAACGAGGGTGCCGGGATTCTGTTCAAATTGCGTGAGGACCCGCGTGTGACGCGGGTCGGACGGGTGCTTCGCCGGTTCAGCATCGACGAACTGCCGCAGTTCGTCAACGTGCTGCGACGCGACATGAGCATCGTCGGACCGCGTCCGCCGTTGCACCGGGAAGTGGAGGCGTACGACGGAGACGTCCACCGCCGGCTTCTCGTCAAACCCGGTGTCACCGGACTGTGGCAGGTGAGCGGGCGTTCGGACCTGTCGTGGGAGGAATCGGTGCGGCTCGATTTGTCGTACGTGGAGAATTGGTCGATGGTTGGCGACATGCTGATCATCGCGAAGACTCTGAGGGCTGTGGTGGCGAGTGACGGCGCGTACTGACATGCGGGTGTTGCTCGACGGGTACTGGTGGGTCGACGGACCACCCTCCGGCCGGTTGGTCCTCAGGGAGGTCATCGGTCGATGGGCACAGTCCTACCCGGGAGACGAGTTGTTTCTCGCCGTTCCGGCCGGGCTGGCCGCATCGGCGAGAGCGACTGTCCCGGAAGGAGTTCGCGTCGTTCCCACTCGTTCGCGGGTGCATCCGCTGATCAACGGCGTGGAATTGCCGCTCGTCGCACGCAGGATCGGCGACGTCGATGCGGTGCTGGCGCAGAACTTTTCCCCGCTGGGCTCGCCGTCCGTCGTGTACGTGCACGACGTGTTGTTCCAGTCGAACCCCGAGTGGTTCACGCGAGTCGAACGCGCATACCTGTCCCTCATTCCCCTACTCGCGCGCCGCGCGGGTTCCGTGGTCACGTCCTCCGAGGCGGAGCGGGTGCGGATCCGTACCCACAACCCGGACCTCACGCGGGTCGCGGCCTCCGGACTCGGCGTGGCACGCGGACTGTTGTCCGCCGAATCGGTGGCGCCGCCCGCCGTCCCGCGCACGGCCGAATTCGTTCTCACGGTGGGCCGGCTCAACGTGCGCAAGAACGTCCAGCGAATCATCGACGCGGGTGTGAACTCCGGGCTGATCACCCCGGAGTACCCGCTGGTCGTGGTCGGCGAAGCCTCCGGTAGGAATGCCCCGGTCGACCCGTCCTCCCGCGCCGCGATCGACGACGGCAGCGTGATCTTCACCGGGCGCCTGTCCGACGGTGAACTGCGGTGGCTCTACGAGCACTGCGACTACTTCTGCTGCCTGTCCCTCGGAGAGGGGTTCGGGCTGCCGCCCGTGGAGGCTCGGGCCTTCGGCGCACGCGTGCTCGTCAGCGACCTGGAGGTCTTCCGCGAAACACTCGGAGCGGACGCCACCTACGTCGACCCGCTCGACGTGGGGCGGATCGCGGCCGCCATGGCGGCACTCGCGAAGGCCGGAACGGATGGTCCGCGAACGACCGCCCACCGGGAATCGGCACACGACGACTGGCCGGAAGTGATTCGAGTGCTTCGTGACGAGTTGCGGCACGTCTCCACTCCGATCGTCGGTGCGACACGGTGACGGTCAGCCTGCTCGGTAACGCGTACCTGCACCTGCGTGGACGGGAACTTCCTCCGGACGTACCCACGTCGGTGATGGCGGGGTTTGCGGTACGCAAGGGAATCGAGGCTGCGCGCGGCCTGGCGCTCGGGGCCCGCTACGCGGGTGTGTCCACCCTGCACTTCCGTGGACGGCGCGTGACGGTGACGGGTGGAAGGTTCCTCAGTGTGGGCAGGGGCGTCTGCCTCGGTGACGACGTCCGGGTCGAGGCATTTTCCCGGAACGGAATCGAACTGGGCGACAACGTCACGGTGGGGCGCGGGGCGACCATCGCGGCATCGGGGGTGATCGCGAATCCCGGGACCGGAGTGGTGATCGGCGACCGGACCGCGGTCGGCATGTACAACACGGTCTGGGGTCAGGGCGGCGTCGTGATCGGACGCGACTGCCTGCTGGGCCCGAATGTGGTGATCGTCAGCGAGAACCACGTCTATTCCGACCAAGACACTCCCATTCGGCTCCAAGGTGAACAGCGACTACCCGTGATCGTGGGCGACGACTGCTGGCTCGGAGCCGGCGTGGTCGTCGTCGCCGGGGTCACCATCGGCGCGGGGTCGGTTGTCGGCGCGGGATCCGTGGTGACCGGTGACCTTCCGCCGGGAAGTGTGGCCGTCGGTTCACCCGCCCGGATAGTCGGCAGCAGGCGTGAGAAGGGTGGTGAGACCGGATGAGCGAGGAACAGAGAATCCGCGTCTCGGTGCTGGTCGTCACGTACAACAGCGCCGCCGTCATCGGCCGGTGCCTCCAGTCGCTGGCCGACGAGCCGGACATCGAGATCGTCGTTCTCGACAACGACTCGCACGACGGCACTCTCGACACGGTCGAGCGCGTCGCTCCCCGTGCGCGGATCGTCCGCAGTTCCGCGAATCTGGGTTTCGCCCGAGGAGTCAACGCGGCCGCAGCGCAGGCGCGCGGCGAGCATCTGCTGCTGCTCAATCCCGATGCCCGCATCGCCCCCGCCGACGTGCGCGCGCTCAGCCGGGTTCTCGGCGACGGCGCAGGCGTCGCCGCCCCCGTGCTGGAGAAGCCGGGTGATCGCCTCACCATCCGCGAGGGTGGTCGCCGGCCGGGCCTGTGGCGCGTCGTCTGTCACTACTACGGCTTGTCGCGGCTGTCCTCGACGGCGAGGGCAGTCGAGGGTCTGTATCTGCTGAAGCGGAACTCGTTCGTCAGCAGGGACGTCGACTGGGTTTCCGGTGCCTGCCTGATGACGCACGCCGACCTGTGGCGGGAACTGGGCGGGCTGACCACGCGCTGGTTCATGTACGCGGAGGATCTCGAGTACTGCCTGCGTGTCCAGGAGGCGGGCCACCGGATCGTCATGTCCGCCGAGGCGTCGGGTGTGCACACCATCGGCGAGAGTTCGGCGCCGTCGGGGGAGAGCAGGCCGAACTCGGCATGGGTGGTCAACCTGTACGACCTGTACAAGTGGAGGCTCTCGCGGTCGCGCGTCCAGAATCTGGCGTGGAAGTGCGCGGTGGGCGGCGGACTGCTTGCCCGCTCGGCGGCGTACCGCGTGCGGGCCGTGCAGGACCCGCCCCGCCGGCAGTCCTGGCTGGAGGAGTCCCGAAAATTCTCCTGGTATGCGCGGGACCTCCTGCGGGTGCCGTCGAGCGCGACGAACGGCGCCGGGGAGGTGATCGATCGTGAGCCTGCCCGTACGTGACGCGGTGGACCGGCTGTCGCCATCCCTGTGCCTCGTCCCCGGCGTCCTCGTCGTCGCCCTGCTCCTGCCGTCCCTGGTCGGCACCACGATCACACTCGCGGTGCTTGCCGGCATCGCGATCTCCGTTCTGTGCAGCCGCCAACCGAGGATCGCGCTGACGCTGTGGCTCCTGGTCGTGTGCTTCGTCCCGTTCTGGTTCGGCGCCACCGACCCGTTCTACCTGTCGCCGACCGCGCTGATGTCGCTGCTGGTTCTCGGTGCGATGCTGCTCTTCAATCGGTGGGAGCCGAACACGATCGACGTGTGCATCCTCGTCTTCTTCGCGTGCTGCGCGATTCTCGTAGTCGTCGGGTGGGCGCGGCCCGGAGACGTGACGAGTGCGTTGTCGCAGTGGCTGCTGTCGTTCCTGGTCGGCAGGCTACTGGTTCAGCGCGTGGGCACCGAGTTCACCTATCGCGTCATCGCTGTCCTCTTCACCGTCGTCGCGGTGTGTGCGGTGGCCGAATTCGTGCTGCGCTGGAACCCGTATTACGACCTGGCGAACGCGACGGTGCAGTACCGGCTGTGGGGACATTCCCAGTTGCGGGGCGGAATCATTCGTTCGGAATGGGCGTTCGGCCACTCCATCGCACTGGCCAATTCGGTCGCGCTCGCGATCCCGATCGTGTTCGCCACGACCTTCCGGACACGTGTGAAGGTGGTGTGCATCGCGCTGATGCTCGCCGCCGCGGTGGTCTCGTTCAGCCGTTCGGGCATGATCAGCGCCGCGTTCGCCGTGTTCCTGACACTGTTCTTCATGAAGGGCCGAAGCGAATCGCGGAGCGGGATGCTCGTTCTCGCTGGTGGTGTCGTCGGCGCAGCGCTGGCCAGCCCCTGGATCGTCGGCATCTTCGAACAGGCCGGTTCTGAGGCGGAAGACAGCGCCCAGTACCGATCGAAACTGAACGGCCTGATCCCGACGATGAATCCGATGGGAATCGCGAACGGATACGTCGAATCGGACGGGGTTCCCTACTTCAGTGGATTCAAATCGATCGACAGCACGTTCGTGCTGCTGGGTCTGAGTTTCGGCCTCTTCGTGGCCGCCGCGGCCATCCTCGGAACGGTGTGGCTCGCGTTCCGCGTGATCACCCGCACCGCGACGCCGCCGATGATCGGCGTGGCGGCCGTCGTACCCGCTCTCTTCACGGTCGCACTGATCACCCAGTTCGGTGCACTGCTGTGGTTCTTCATCGGGATGGTCTCCCTCACCGGAGCGAGACGGCAGGAAACCGAATCGCGATTCCGCCACGATCGACAATCGCAACTGACAGGGGCGGACTCATGACGAAGGTACTCGTACTCTGGGCCGACACCAGATCGGCCAATTTCGGTGTGCAGGTGCTGGCACGGGGTCTCGCCGAACTCGCGACCCGCGCGTGGGGACCCGAGACCGTCGTCGAGTTCCAGAACTACATGCCGGGCGACTCTCCCGTCTCGTTCACCACCCGATCGATCGCGCGCGATGTCGGCAGACGCAACGGGCCGATCAAGGCGAAGCTCCGCGAGTACGACGTCATCCTCGATTCGGGTGCCGGAGACAGTTTCACCGACATCTACGGGCTGAAGCGCCACGCGTTCATGGTGTACGCCAGCAGGTCGGCCGCGAAACTTGGGATACCCGTCGCGATGGGACCGCAGACGATAGGTCCGTTCACCACGGCAGCGGGACGGCGGGGCGGGAAGTACTGCCTCGACAGAGCGTCGGTCGTGCAGTCCCGCGACGACGTCAGTGCCGAGTACTCGGCGACGCTCGGCAGACCCGTCGATGCGCGCGCGACCGACGTCGTGTTCGCACTGCCGCGCACCGAGGTCCCGAAGTCGCGGGACGTGGTGGTCAACGTGTCGGGCCTGCTGTGGTTCTCGAATCGGCACGGCGACTCCGCCGGCTACCGGAATTCCGTGCGCTCTCTGCTCGGCGAGTTGCGGTCGGCAGGAAGGCAGGTCAGTCTGCTCGCGCACGTCGTGGATGCGGTCAGCGTCGACGACGACGTGGCGGCCGTCCGGGACCTCGACCCCGAGTTCCGTTCCGGACTGGAGGTCGTGGTTCCCCGCACGCTCGACGAGGTCAGGAACACGGTGGGTTCGGCGGAGTGGGTCGTCGGCGCGCGGATGCATGCGTGCCTCAATGCGCTGTCGATGGGCACACCCGCCATTCCGTGGGCGTACTCGCGAAAATTCGCACCCCTGATGTCGGACCTCGGGTGGGATCTGAGTGTCGACCTCGCCCACGAGCAGAACCCGGGCGAGGTGACGGCGCAGGTCATCACGACTCGAAAGGCCGCGGAGGTCGGTGACCAGGTAAAGGGGATTCACGACCTCGCGGAGCAACGCCTGAGTGCCGCGGTCGCATCCCTGCAGACGGTGGGGGCGGCGTGACCCGCACCCTCGAAGATGCCGTCCGCCGGGTGGTCGTGAACGGAAATTGCACCGGTTGCGGTGGGTGCACGCTGGTGTCGTCCCGCATCGAGATGCAGTTGGACGCGACGGGATACATGCGCCCGTCCTTCACCGCAGTCGCGAGCGATCCCGGCACCGATCGCCAAGAGCGTGCGCTGTTCGACGCCACGTGTCCGGGCAAGCGGGTCCGCGCACCCGAACTGCCGGGCGGCACCGCCCATGCCGTCTTCGGCAGCCACGTCTCGGTGTGGAAGGCGTGGGCCACCGACGAGAACGTCCGTGAATCGGGTAGCAGCGGCGGAGTTCTCACCGCCCTTGCCGGGTGGCTGGTGGAGACGGGACAGACGAGGTCGGTCATCGGCAGCAGCCCCGGGGACCGGCCGACGCGCAGTGTGCCGATCCGGATCGTCTCCAAGGATCAGGCTTTGCGGGCGGCGGGGTCCCGCTATGCGCCGGTCAGCAATATCCCGCTGCTGGCAGCCGGAGCCGCCGGCACCGCACTCATCGGTAAACCCTGCGAGGCGACAGCCGCCCGGCAATACTTCGATGCCATCGGCGCGCCGCAGGCGGATCATCCGATCCTGCTGTCGTTCTTCTGCGCCGGCACTCCCAGCCAGCAGGCGACCGACACTCTCGTCGAGGATCTGGGCTTCACCACGGAGGGGGTCACGGCGCTGCGCTACCGCGGCAACGGATGGCCCGGAACGTTCGCGGTCCACTCGGAATCGGACGTGCGGGAACTGTCGTACGACGAGTCGTGGGGGCAGCATCTGGGGCGCAGACTCCAATGGCGGTGCAAGCTCTGCGTCGACGGAACCGGAGGACACGCGGACATCGCCGTCGGTGACTACTGGCGGTGCGACGAGCGCGGCTATCCGGTCTTCGACGACGCGGACGGCGTGTCCGTCGCCATCGCTCGCACCCGGCGCGGTCACGAGTTGCTGCTCGACGCCGAGCGCCGCGGGATACTGCACCTCGAAGAGATCGACATCGACAGTGTTGTGCCGGTGCAACCGCTGCAGGTCGGACGCAAGCTGACCCTCGCGGGCAGGTTGCTCGGCCGGCTGGTGGGCGGAAGGCGCGTTCCCCGGTACGCGGGATACGGTCTGCTCGCACTCGCCGCGCGCACTCCGGTCGCCGCTCTGCGGTCGGCGGCAGGCACGTTCGTCCGCACCATTTCGGGTTGAGCGGGACAGGGTTCGACAAGATGGGTGGATCGACAGTGCCGACGGAGATGCAGCAGAGTTGGTGCGGACGGGTCGTGGCCCGGCACTTCGCGGCACTGCCGCTGAAACGACGCATTCTCGCGCTGGTCTCGCGTAGCGAAGGCGGACAGTTCACGTCACTCTCCCTCCGCGCAATCCTCGACCGGCACTACGGCGTGCGCGTGGGAAACCATTCCTACGGGTCGCTGCTCGAGCCCGGAATGGCAGACAGGGATACCGTCATCGGGTCCTACGTGTCCATCGGCCCCAACGTGCGCAGGCTCGGTGCGGCCCACCCCGTCGACTCCCTCAGCATGCACCCGTACTGGTACAACCCCGTACTCGGGCTCGTTCCGGCGGACGCTGACGTCGAGCGCACGGGGTGCGAGATCGGGCACGAGTCGTGGATCGGTGCCAATGTGACGATTCTGCCGGGATGTCGGCGCATCGGGATCGGTGCCGTCGTGGGAGCGGGTGCAGTGGTCACCAGGGACGTGCCCGACTTCGCCGTCGTGGTGGGAAGTCCCGCGCGACAGATTGCCGAGCGGCTCACGGAGGACCAGCGCCGGGGTCTGCTCGATGCCCGTCCCTGGGAACTCGCGCCGGCCGACTGCCGCGCAGCCCTGGAACGACTCGGAGACGGTGTCCGATGACGGCGGCCGCACGGCTCCGCACGCTCGTGGTCGCGGATTCCCCGGTGCAACTGGTGGTCGGGAATCTCGGGGCCGCCGCGCTTTCGCTTCTCAGCGCACCCATCGTCGCGCGGGCGATCGGTCCGGACGGCAGGGGAGAGACGGCGGCGGCGATCGCTCTGTTCTTCATCGTGCCCATCGTTCTCGCGTTCGGGATTCCGCTCGAGGTGCGGAGAGTGGCGGCGACGACGGACGGTAAGGCAGTCCTGCGCAGCGCGCGGGTCTTCTGTGCTCTCAGCGTGCTGTTGTCGGTGCCAGTCGCGGTCGTCGCCGCGCTGACGTTGTTCGCGGATCTCGAGGACACGGCGCAGATGATGGTCGCGGTGGGCCTAGCCGTCAGTCCGCTGGCGATGAGCTGGATGTGCGACAGCAGCGTTTTGATCGCACACCTCCGCTACCGGGCGGTTCTCGTCGTGCGACTTGCGTACCCGGCGATCTACGTCTCGCTCGTGTCGGTCTGGTGGATCCTCGGACTCGCTACGACGGCAACCGTTCTGGCAGCCAACGTCGCGGGAACGGTGGGGACGTTCGCCGTGGCTCTGACGCTGACGAAGACCTCCGTCCGGGGCGAGTACCACCCGCTGGGCTCGCTACGGAGAGGTGCGGTGCGATATGCGGGAAGCGCGGTCGCAGAATCCGCGTCGAGCAGGCTCGACCAGGTTCTCGCCCTACCGCTGCTCGGCGCCGCGCAGGCGGGTATGTATTCCGTCGCGGTGACCGTGGCGGCCGTTCCGCTCGCACTCGGGCAAGCGCTGGGGGCGTCGTTCTTTCCGCTCGTCGCCCGCACCGAGGGTGCGGAGCGGGCGAAGCTGAAGGCGGAGGCCGCGAGGGTCGGTGTCGCTCTTGCCCTGCTGAGTACACCCGTTCTCGCGGCAGCGTCGTACGTAGGGATCCCGATCGTGTTCGGCGACGCCTTCGAACCGGCGGTCCGAGCGGCCGTGGTGGGCACGATCGGTGGCGGTGCGATGCTCGCCGCTTACGTGTGCTCGATGGCCCTCGCGGCCGAAGGGCGAGGCGTGCGCATGACGATCGCGCAGATCGTCGCCCTGGCTACGGGCATCGGACTTCTGTTCGTGCTGGGGCCGCCGTTCGGTGCGGTGGGCGCCGCGGCGGCATCGTCGGTGTCCTACCTGCTCCTGCTCGCGATCCTTCTGGTGTCGCTGAACGTGCCGCTCGGGAATCTGCGATTGCGGACTTCGGATTTCACGGAGTCGGTGGCGCGTCTGCTGCGCCGAGCCTGACCAACCCGCGGCCTCACCGGGCGAGGTCGAGCAGGGCTTCGTGGTATGCCGCGCACACCCCTTCCCACGTGTAGTCGGTGGCCTGTCGTGCGAGTGTTCTGGTGCTCAGCGTGTTCTGTAATTCATGATCCGACAGGACTTCCGCCATCCCATGGGCGATGGCGTCGCTGTCCGGCTCGACGAATCGTGCGGCGGTGCCGAGCACCTCCCTGTTGAAGACGGTGTCACGGGCCACCGTGGGTGCCCCGCAGGCCATGGCCTGAACCAGCGCGGGATTGGTACCTCCCACACTGTGACCGTGGAAGTAGGCCCCGGCGTGCTGCCAGAGGGCGAACAGTTTGTCGTCGTCACTCACGTGGCCCAGCCAGTGAATGCGCTCGTTTCCCGCCGCGAGTTCGGCCGCTCTGGCGTCGAACTCGCCCCCGTAGCCCGAAGATCCGACGATGACCACGTCCCACTCGTCGCTCAAGTCCTGGGCGGCGGAGAAGAACTCGCCGACCGTGTTCTCGGGGACGAAGCGGGCGACCATCAGAGCATACGACCGGGTATCGAAACCCTCGACTGGATCGAGTTGTGGCGGGACGGTGCCGCCGTAAGGGATGAACAGCCCGTCGCGGCGGAACTCGTCGGACCACCGGCGTTCGAGTTCCTTCGAGTCGTAGACGAGCCGGTCGCCCAGCCTGGCGGTGAGATGGGCGCCGCCTTTGAACACCGACTTCGCCAGCCCACCCCACTTGGCGCGTTCCCATTCGATGCCGTCCACGTTGATCAGGGTGGGAATCCCCCGTGCCTTCAGGAGCGGGAGCCAGTACCCGTTGGCCACGTTCATGATCAACGCGACGTCGGGTCGGCGCCGCGACGCGTGCGCTGCCGAGGTGAGGCCGTACGAGAGCGTGCTGAGTGACTTCGAATCCATGCCGCGGGTGACCACGGTGTCGATCCGCGGATCGGCGAGGGGGTCGTCCGTGCGGGTGGAGTCCTCTCTGCCGTAGACGGTCACCGACCACCCGTGCTCGGCGAGATACGGCGCCAACTGACGGACGAGTGTCTCAAAACCGCCGTAGTAGCTGGGGTAACCGCGAGTTCCGAGTATGGCGACCGACTTCTTCATGAATCCTCTTCGACTGTTGGAGGGAGGGACGGCAGTGCGAGTGTCAGCCGCCGCAGGCGGGGACGTTCACGCTGACCTTCGGGTCGTCCACGAGGGGCTGGACAGGTACGCGCGCCGCACCGGGCGCCGCAGGCTCCGTCAAGGCGTAGTGCAGTTCCACGGTCTCGCCACGGGGCACGGTGGTCGGAATGCTGAACACGGGGTGCCCGAGTTCGTTGCCGCTGACGGTGAACGCGGGCTTGCCGTTGACCGTGGCCTTGTTCAGTTTCGCCCCTCGTGTCGCGAGCAGGGAGATCATCGCGACGTTGGTCCCGGGCGGGACCTGGCGGTTGTTGTAGGTGCCTGCAACATAGCGTGGATAGTCGCCTGCCGGGAGATTGTTGGTGAGGCGCACCGTCACTTCCGAGGTGCGGGTGTCACCGGTGCAGGTCGATGCGGTGTAGTCGATTTCCCGGCTCAGGTAGTAGTCGAGCTTGTTGCCCGCGTTGTTGTTGACGACGACGCTCGCATACGGTGCGTCGTCCTCGGGCACCGTGTGTCCCAACGGGGTGCCGGCGAGGACGGCCTGTTCCTCGGGGTGCGCGCTCCACACTGCGATCCGTCGCTCGCTCACCGCCTTGCCGATTGCGTCGAGGAGCAGTGCAGGCGACTCGATGTTTCCGGTCATTTTCTCGACCACCTTCGCTGCAATCGTCTGGAGGTAGGTCTTGCGGGCGACGTTGTTGGCGACGATCTCGGTATCGCTCGTCCCCGCGTACCGAATGTATGCGGTGGATTCGGTGAGCTCGACGACATTCCCGGCGTCGACCACCTCGCCGTCCGGCATGGTGATCGGTCCCACCGCGCCGAGCACGTAGCTTAGTGCGACAGGGTCGGTGGCGATGGCCCCGTCGACCCTTTCCCCGGATTCCTGTTCCCACAGTGATTGCCAAATCCGCCCGGCGTAAGGAAAGTGGGTACTGAGATTGCTGTTTCGGATGTCGGTCGACGGGTTGTAACTCCCGTAAAGCCCGTTGAAATCAGACCCCAGGTTCAGTGGCTGGTGCTCGTAAGAAACTTCAGTGTTTTTTCCGAGCGTATCGACGTGTGCCTCACCATCGTTCGCGCGGATGATCCCGTATCCACCTACGAGGCCGCCGGTTCCACGCGCCTCGGCGTTGGTTTGGAACGCCATGAAGTAGTTGCGTGGTCCGTCCGCACCCAGCATTGCGGGGAGGATGTCTGCCCCGATTGCCGTGTTCTTCAAGAGTTTCGCGACATCATCGGTCTGGTTCTGCAGCTCCGAACGCGCGTCGTCGACGAGTCCGAGGTAGCCCGCGTCCGGCACCTGGTGTGCCTGATCGGCGAGCGC
Source organism: Rhodococcus sp. NPDC057014 (assembly GCF_042673295.1). Taxonomy (NCBI): domain Bacteria; kingdom Bacillati; phylum Actinomycetota; class Actinomycetes; order Mycobacteriales; family Nocardiaceae; genus Rhodococcus; species Rhodococcus sp. NPDC057014. Next base: position 19,757 of record NZ_JBHUSF010000041.1, on the reverse strand, counting down.
GCGTGCGGCGATAGACGTCTGTTTCAAGGCCGGAGCGGCGTCCCGAAGTGGTTGCAGTTTCACCTTCCCGCCGTCCGAGATCAGGTCTCCCGGAGACAGTGCGGTCCCGGTCTCCACCGCGGGAGCGAGCACGTCCCGCGTGAGTCCGACGACGACGTCCGACATCTTCTGGATCGACCCGAAAGGGGCACCGACCCCGGGTATTCCGGCGAGCTGACGCCACGGCGCAGAATATAGGCTGACCTGCGCATTCTCCGCCTGATCGGCGGCTTCGGTGGCCGCATTCCGGGCGCCTTCGGTGTCGCCGCTCAGTAGCGAATTCTTGGCAAGTTGGGCGTTGTCCCTGGCTCCGGCGAGGTTGTGGTGAACGTCCCAGGCCGAGTATCCGAACCAGGCGACGACGGCCAGTGCGAGGATTCCTGTACCCGCGAGTACGTATCGCCGAGGGCGTCTCGCGGGCCCGGTGACGGGTGAATCTTCCTCGTGCGAAACGCTCTTGTCGTTCGTGCCCATGCAGTGCGGCTCCTATTCTGTCTGTGCGAAAGGATATCTGTGACATAAGTCGCGGCGCGCACCGAACGAATTGAACCAGGGCGGTATCCGAGTATGGTTTCCGATACGGACTCTTCGACACCCATAGGTGTAGTGCCGCTTGGATCGGGTTCTTCAAAACTGTGGCTGGGGGGATGTAGTGCGTATGCGTGACGATGCCGGTGACCGCGACGCGCGAGCCTTTCCACTCTCGCATGCGCAGAAGGGGCTGTGGTTTGCACAGCAACTCGACCCGACCGTGCCGATCCTGGTGGCCCAATATGTCGAACTTCGGGGACACGTCGACGTCGGCGCACTCAAATGGGCCTCCGAGCAGGGATCGTTCGATATCGAGTCGCCCGGCATCCGCCTCGTCGAATACGCGGGCGAGCCATATCAGTTGGCGGACGAGACGATCGAGGACGAACTCGGGTACGTCGATCTGCGACTGCACCAGGACCCGGTGGCCGAGGCCCACCGGCGAATGCACGAGCGGCGGCGCAGGCCCCTGGACGTCTATCGCGACAGATTGATCTCTGCGGAACTTCTGCACGTGGGCGACGATCACTACTTCCTCACCACGTTCGCGCACCATCTGATTCTCGACGGCTACGGCGCAATGGTTTTGATGAACCGCGTCGCGGAGCTCTACACGCACGCCGTCCATCGCACCGCGGCACCGCCGTCGAAAGCGCTTCACCTGCGTCAACTCTACGAAGCCGAGGACGAATACCCGGCCACCCGCAGATTCCAGCTCGATCGCGAGTACTGGGCCGAACGGACCGCAGGGCTTCCCGAACCGGCCCGGCTGACCGACGAGAAGGCGTATCCCGCGGCCGTGTCGCTCCTCGAGAGTGCGGTGATGAAAACCGAGCTTGCCGACAGCATCGGCGCACTCGCCCGCCGGTGGCACTCGTCGGAGGTGCCGGTCGTGGTGGCCGCGTTCGCGGCGTATCTCGCTCGAATGACCGGTAGCACCGACATCGTCCTGAGTCTGCCCGTTTCGGCACGGACGACGGCCGCGGCGCGGCGGTCGGGCGGCAGCGTGGCGAACGTCGTTCCGCTTCGGATCCGGATCGACCCGCACAGCAGTATCGAGGACGTGGTCCGCCGAGTTCAGCTGGAACTGACCGGCGCTCTCCGTCATCAGCGGTACCGCTACGAGGACATCCTCCACGACATGCGGGTGAACTCGGACGGCCGCAGCAGTTTCGGCCCGATGGTGAACATCATGATGTTTCATCAGGAGACGTGGTGGGGTGATGTTCTCGGAGAGTTCACCGTCCTCACCGCCGGGCCCGTCGACGACCTCACACTCGCCATCTACCCGGCGGTGACCGGGCACAGCATTCGTGTCGACTTCGAAGCCAATCCGGCTCTGTACGAGCAGGACGAACTCGCGCGCCATCATGCACGCTTCATGTCCTTCCTCACCGAGTTCGTCGCCGCTGCGCCTGTGGGCGAGGTCGGCGACGCGGCGCTGCTCACCCGCGGCGAACACGACTCCCTCGTTCCCGCCAGCGGACCCGCCCCCGCCGCCGCGGTGACGTTGCCGGAGCTGTTGGACGCGACCGCCGACTCGAGTGGTGTCGCCGTTCGTGCCGCGGGAGTCGATACCGGTTACCAGGAGCTCCACGATCGGTCCAACCGGCTCGCGCGCCGACTGATCGATCGTGGCATCGGCCCAGAGGATGCGGTCGCAGTCCTCGTGCCCGCCTCGCTGGAACAGGTCGTCGCCGTGTGGGCGGTCGCACGATGCGGGGCCGCCGCCGTTCCGCTCGACCCTCACGTCGACCGTGAGCGGATCGAAGATCTGCTCACGGATTCCGGTGCGGTGGCCGTCCTCGCCGTGGATGAGTCCGTCGTGCCGGCGGGCATCGACTGGGTCGACGTGACGGATCAGCCCGGTGATGCGACGCCGATCGCCGATTCCGATCGGGTTCGGACTCTGGCGCTCGATCACACCGCCTGCGTGGTGCACGGCTCCGTCGCCGGAGCCCGTGGGGTGACGATCAGCCACCGGGCGCTGGCCGCTCGCGCCGCGGCGCTCGTCCGCGTGTATCGCGCCGACGAGCACTCCCGCATCCTGATGGCCGGTCACCGGTCGTGCGGTCAGGCCCTGCACGCGCTCGTCGCCGCGGTCTGCGGCGGAACCTTGGTGATCGCACCCGGCGATCTACGCGGCGGAGAAGAGCTGTCCCGCTTTCTGCGCCGCGAACGTGTGACGCACTGGGCCTCAGGGCCCTCGGCTCCGGCCGACACGAACCCGACCGGACTCGACAGACTCGAGGTGCTGGCCCTCATCGGCCGCACCTACTCCGCAGACCTGGTGTCGCGCTGGGGCGCGGGCCGGACCGTGCTGAACCTGTACGGGCCGGGGGACTCGGGACTGTGGGCGACGGCCACGGAGGAACGAACACCCGCCTCGCCCGAGTCTCTCGGACGACCGATTGCGGGAGTGTCCGCTGTGGTGCTGGACCGGACGCTGAAGCCGGTACCGGTCGGCGTCGTCGGCGATCTGTACCTGTCGGGGGCCGGCATCGGGCGTGGCTACGCGAGCCGTCCAGCCGACACCGCTGCACGATTCGTGGCCAATCCTTTCGAGTCCGAACACGCACGGATGTATCGCACGGGCGACCTGGCCAGGTGGACCGACGACCACCTTCTCGAATACGTCTCGCCGCCCGAGGACTCCGCGGTGCACGACGGTATCGCGTGGTGGGCCGGGGCCCTTCGAAGTGTGGGTTCCGCCGCACCGCTGCCGACGGATCTCGCCGGACGCGGCGACGGCGGCCGGGACGTGTACACATTCTCCGTTCCGGCCGAAACCGGGAACGGCTGCAGAGACCTGGCCCGGGACCACGGGACTTCCCTTTTCGAAGTTCTCCACGGGGCGCTGGCGGTGCTGCTCGCGTCGTTCGGCGGCCACAGCGACATCGTCGTCGGTGGGCTGGTGAATCGAACGGGGCGCGCGCACGTCCTGCCCCTGCGCGCAAGCGTCGACCGGGACGTGACGTTTACGACGCTGCTCGGGCAGGTCCACGAGTTCGATTCCGCAGCCTTCGAATACGCCGATGTCCCGTTCGACTCCGAGGACGAACTGTTCGGCGGTCGCAGGCCGCAGGTGGTCCTGTCCCTTCGGTCCGGTACGGACACGATCGACCGGACGTCGCCGTTCGACCTCGAGTTCGCGTTCGTCACTGCCGGGACAGACGGCGAACCGGAATCGCTGACCGGATCGATCACCTATTCGTCCGCTCTTTTCGACGCCGGGACCGTGCGGTCGCTGGCGGCGGCGTTCGTCCCGTTGCTCGGGGCGGTCGCCGGTGACCCGGACGCCACGATCGGTGAGGTGCCGTTGCCGGGCGCTGCCGACCTCGTCGGCGGAACAGCTTTGGCGGCAAGGACTCTCGCGGACATGCTGTCCACGACCGCGGACGCGAACCCCGACCTCCCTGCGCTCACGGACGGCACCGTGACGCTGTCGTACCGGGAGCTCGCACAGGTCTCCGATTCCCTCGCCCACGAGCTGGTTCGTCGCGGCGCGAGGGTCGGAACCGTTGTCGCGCTTGCTCTACCGCGGTCTGTCGACTACGTGATCGCGTTGTGGGCGGTCGCGAAGACGGGTGCTGCTTTCCTTCCCGTCGATCCGACGCATCCGGTGGAACGGCTGTCGACAGTCTTGACCGAAGCGGCGGTCCACGTGGGAATTGCCAGGAAGGCCGACGAATTCACATCCGCCGCGCCGGGGGTCTCGTGGCTGACCGTCGCCGACGGTGGGTTCGATTCGCCCCGCCCGGAAACTGCACCGGCGGGCCCTGACGACCTGGCGTACGTCATCTACACGTCCGGTTCGACCGGAGCCCCGAAGGGTGTAATGGTCACCCACCGCGGACTCTCCTCACTGATCGACGAGGCGGTGCGCCGGTACGACGTGACCACGGATTCTCGCGTCCTGCACGGGTACAACCCCACGTTCGACGCTGCGATGCTGGAGATTCTCCTGGCGTTCGGCTCGGGCGCCTGCCTCGTGGTGGCACCGGCCGACGTGTATGCCGGGCCTGACCTGCAGCGAGTTCTGACCGGTCAGCGTGTCACGCACTACCTGTCGACGCCGGCGGTGCTCGGGTCCCTGGAGTCGTCGGAACTCGACGCACTCAGGGTCGTCGCCGTCGGAGGCGAGGCGCTGACCGCCGAACTCGCCGCCGAGTGGAGTCGCGGGCGAAAGATGCTCAACGCGTACGGGCCGACCGAATCGACCGTCGTCGCCACCCTCGCGGAGGTCGACGAGCAGGTGACCATCGGTGCCCCCCTTCGCGGCACCACCGCGGTGGTCCTCGACGCCCGTCTGCGGCCGGTCCCGATCGGCGGTGTCGGAGAGTTGTATCTGCGCGGCGCGGGTCTTGCGCGGGGGTATGTGGGGGCGTCGCAGCGGACGGCGTCCAGATTCGTGGCCTCCACAAACGGTTCACGCATGTACCGAACCGGCGACCTGGTCCATCGCCGCGCCGACGGGCGACTCGTCTTCGTCGCGCGCGTCGACAGGCAGGTCAAGATTCGCGGGGTCCGTATCGAGCCGGGTGAGATCGACGTCGCGATCGCCCGCGTCGCGGACGTGGAGAGCGCCCTGACCGTGTCTCGTCCCAACGCAATCGGCGTCGACGCCCTCGTCTCCTATGTGGTGCCGCGCGGTTCCCTCGACGTCGACGTGGTTCGGGAATCACTCGCGCAGGTTCTGCCGTCCTACCTGGTTCCCACCACGATCGTGGTTCTCGACGCGTTCCCCCTCACCGCCTCGGGCAAGACCGATCTGGATGCACTCCCGGTGCCGGTGCTGGAATCCCACGAGTTCCGGGCGCCGACCTCGGTGGTGGAACAGGTGGTGGCCGGGGTTTTCGCCGAGGTGCTCGGCGTGGAATCCGTCGGTCTGGACGACGACTTCTTCGCACTCGGCGGCAACTCGCTGATCGCTGCACAGGTGGCGGCCAGGCTGGGCTCCGCAGTCGACGCGCACATTCCGGTGCGCATGCTGTTCGAGTCGCCGCGGGTGGAGGCGCTGGCGACGAGGGTCGATGCCGAGGCCGGGACCGGCCGCAGGGTTCCCCTCGTTGCGGGAGACCGGCCGGACCGGATTCCGCTGTCGCCGGCGCAGCAACGACTGTGGTTCCTGAATCGGGTCGACCCGGAATCGCCCGCCTACAATCTTCCGCTCGCCGTGCGGTTGACCGGTGCACTGGACGTCGATGCGCTGCAGAACGCGGCGCGGGACGTGCTCGGCCGTCACGAATCGTTGCGAACCGTCTTCCCCGCGTTCGACGGTGTTCCCGCCCAGGTGATCCTGCCGGTCGGTGACGTTTCGCTGGATTTCACGCCCGTGGAGGTCCCGCAGCGCTCGGTCGACGGAGAGGTGCTCTCGTTCCTGTCGGCGGGGTTCGATCTGACCGTGGACGCCCCGGTCCGCGGACGACTGCTGAAGGTGGACGATCGCGATCACGTTCTGGTGATGGCGGTTCACCATATCAGTGCGGACGGCTTCTCACTCGCGCCGCTGGCACGTGATGTCGCCACAGCGTACGACGCTCGCGTTCGTGGGGCCGCGCCGACGTGGACTGCGCTTCTCGTCCAGTACGCCGATTTCTCGCTGTGGCAGCGTGACACACTCGGTTCCGGCGACGACCCACACTCCCGGGCGGCGTGGCAGCTGGACTACTGGACGCGGACCCTCGCCGGCGTTCCCGACGTGATCGACCTGCCCACCGACCGGCCGCGCCCGCCCGTGGCCTCGTACCGGGGTGCGAGCGTGCGACTGAGCGTCGGCGCCGAGACTCACCGGAAGCTCACTCTGATTGCGCAACAGCACAATGCGACGCTGTTCATGGTGGTGCATTCCGCCCTGGCGGTTCTGCTCGCTCGTCTGTCGGGCTCTTCGGACGTCGTGCTGGGCACGGCGGTCGCCGGTCGAGGTGAGCGCGAACTCGACGAGCTCGTCGGGATGTTCGTCAACACCCTCGTGCTGCGTACCGGGATCGACCCCGACGAGACGCTGTCCGACGTGCTCGAACACGTCCGGGAGACCGACCTCGGTGCGCTGGCGCATTCGGAGGTGCCGTTCGAGCAGCTCGTCGAACGAATGAACCCCCGGCGTTCGCAGTCCTTTTCGCCGCTGTTCCAGGTCATGCTCGCGTTCCAGAACCAGGTGGACGCGACCTGGGAGTTGCCCGGGCTGACGCTGTCTCCGATGAACTTCGACGCTGCCGTCACCAAGTTCGATCTCGATTTCTCCCTGTCCGATCGATACGACGGAGAGGGGAGGGCCGCCGGCTTGTCGGGTCGGCTCACCTACGCGACTGATCTGTTCGACGCTGCGACAGCCGAACGCGTGGCACGACTGCTCGAGCACCTGCTCGGCGTTTTCGCGGCAGATCCCCGGGGCCGTGTCGGCGACATCGGTCTGCTCACCGACGCGGAAGCGCCCGGCATCCTCGTCACGCCGAACTGCACGGCCGTGGAGATCCGGCCGCAGACGGTGGTCGACTTGTTCGACGTCCAGGTTCGGCGTGCACCGGACACGGTCGCTCTCGTCTTCGAGGGCGAGGTCGTGACGTACGCCGAACTGGACGAGCGCGCGAACCGACTCGCGCGGCTTCTCATCTGCCACGGAATCGGACCGGACACGCTGGTGGCGCTGGCCGTCGAGCGGTCACTCGAACTGGTCGTGGCGACACTCGCGATCCTGAAGGCCGGTGCCGGATACGTGCCGGTGGATCCCGAGCATCCCGCCGAACGTATCGCCGCCGTGATCGACGCGTCCACACCGAGGCTGGTGGTGACGGTGTCGACGGTCGAGTTGCCGTCGATCTCGGGCATCCCTCGTGTCGAGATCGACACCGCAGACGTGTCCGGTTACCGGCCGGACCGGGTCTCCGACGCGGACCGGGTGGCACCTCTGCGCCCGGACAACGTCGCGTACACGATGTTCACGTCAGGCTCGACGGGTACTCCCAAGGGCGTGGCGGTGAGTCACCACGCCATTGTGAACCAGCTGCACTGGCTCCGGAGCGAGTACCACGTCACCGCAGACGATCGAGGCATTCTGCGGGCACCGTCCACGTTCGACGTGTCCGTCTGGGAGTGCCTGCTCCCGCTGTGTGTGGGGGCCCGGCTCGTGGTGACACGACCCGGCGGACACCGCGACGTCGACTATCTCGCCTCGGTGATCCGGCATCAGCGAATCACGATGGTGCACTTCGTTCCCTCGGTCCTGGCGGCCTTCCTCGCGGACGGGCACGGTGACTCCCTCACCTCGGTGCGCCACGTGTTCGCCGGCGGCGAGGAACTGTCTCCCGCACTCGCGGCGAATGTTCTGGCGTTCGCGCCCGGGGCGTTCCACAACACGTATGGACCGACGGAGGCGGCCGTGACGACCACGGCCTGTGAGATCACCGGACGGCCGGAAGCCTCGGTTCCGATCGGGGGCCCGGTCTGGAACACACAGGTATTCGTGCTGGACACGCGTCTTCGGCCGGTACCTGCAGGTATGGCGGGTGAGTTGTACCTCGCGGGCGCCCAACTCGCCCGAGGATACGTCGGCCGTGGGGACCTCACGGCGGGTCGTTTCGTCGCGAATCCGTTCGGGCCCGCCGGAAGCAGGATGTACCGCACCGGCGACCTCGTGAAGTGGGACGGATCCGGGCGGTTGGTGCATCTGGGGCGCACGGACTTCCAGATCAAACTGCGAGGACTGAGGATCGAGCTCGGGGAGATCGAGACGGTGCTCGAGCGCGCGGAAGGGGTGTCGCGAGCGGCGGTCGCATTGGTCGACGACGTGCGCGCGGGGGAGCACCTCGTGGGCTACGTGCGGGCCGACGGGAATCAGGCGCTGGATCCCCAGCTGCTCAGGACGGCGGCGAGGCGCACTCTGCCGTCGTACATGGTGCCCACCCGAATCGTGGTGCTCGACGAATTTCCGCTGGGTCCCAATGGAAAGCTCGATCGCAAGGCGTTGCCTGCGCCGCAGTTCGAAGCGCGCGGCTACCGGGCGCCGGAGACTGCCTCCGCGGTCGCCGTTGCGACCGCGTTCGGTGAGGCGCTCGGCATCGACCGGGTCGGTGCCGACGACAACTTCTTCGAACTGGGCGGCAACTCACTTCTTGCGGTGCGGGTACTGAACCGGCTGGCATCCGATACCGGGGTGGAGATCCCACTGCGGTCGCTGATGTCCGACCCGACACCCCACTCGATCGGACAGCGAATGGACTCGGGGGAGTCCGACGACGAGGAGGCGCTCGGCGTCGTCCTCCCGATTCGGACGGCTGGTACGCTGCCACCCCTGTTCTGTGTCCATCCCATCGTGGGACTGTCGTGGTGCTATTCGGGGCTTGCCCCGCATCTTCATCCGGAGCACCCGATCTACGGGCTCCAGTCGCCCGCCGTCACCGCCGACGGGCCGGCCCCCTCGTCGCTCGAGGAACTCGCGGCCCGGTACGTCGAGGAGATCCGCCGCATTCAACCCGGCGGGCCGTATCACCTGCTGGGTTGGTCCCTCGGTGGAGTTCTGGCACACGCGATGGCGGTCCAACTCCAATCGACCGGCGAAGAAGTCGCCACCCTGGTGATGCTCGACAGTCGAACGGAGCACGCCCCCGAAGCGCTCCCGGTCGGTGCCGAGGACCTGCTTGCCGGGCTGGGTTTCGAGGACTCCCTGCCATTCCCGGTGTCGGATCTCACCCTCGAGGCCGCGGTGAACCTCCTGGGCAGGCTGGGTGGCCCGTTGTCGGCGATCACGCCCGCGCATCTCCACCGAATGATCGGTGGGGCCGGGAGGCACCACGAGTTGACGAGGACTCACGAACCCCGTGTCTTCCGCGGTGACGTCGTGTTCTTCTCCGCGGGGCGGGAAGAGTCGGGCGCTACTCGCGCGGCGGCGGGCTGGGAGCCCTACGTTGTAGGGAGTATCAGTGAGCACGTCGTCGACAGCGGGCACTGGCACATGACGTCGCAGGCGGCGTTGAAAGTGGTCGGAACGGTACTGCGGGATCGTGAAGCGAAGCGGAAAGAGAGGGTGTAAGTGGACATCCAGGACTATGTGCGCATCGTCAAGGAGCGCTGGAAGCTCGTCGCGATAACCGTGGTAGTGGTGACGCTGGGCGCTTTCATTCCGACGCTGTTCACGAAGCCCGTGTATCAGACGTCGACATTGCTGTACGTCTCGTCCACGCAGCCCCGCCTCGCCACGTACGCCGAGTTGCTGACCGGGAAGAAGCTGGCGCAGCGGACGATCGACGAACTCGGTCTCGACATGACGCCCGCCGAACTCGTCGCGAATGTGAAGGCGACGCCGGTGCCCGAACTGCTGCTGCACGTGAAGGTGCAGGACACGTCGCCGGAACGGGCACGCGACATCGCCGACACACTGTCGGCGCAGTTCGTGTCGATGATGGACGAACTGGCGGCGACCGACATCGAGGCCGCGGCGGCCAACAAGGATGCTCAGCCGCCGCAGGTCCTGGCGAATCCCGGTACCGCGGAGTCGGGGTACTCGATCACGATGGAGGACCCGGACCCGAAGCCGGCGCGCGTGTCCGTCGAGCAGAATGCGACGGTTCCCACGGAGCCGCTGCCCACGTCCGACAACCGGAACGTGGTTCTCGGACTCGCCGTCGGTCTACTGCTCGGCATCGCACTCGCGGTGATCCGCGACTGGCTCGACGCAACGGTGAAGGACCGGCGCGCCGTCGAGGGGCAGATCGGTGCCCCGCTGACCGGCATCACGCCGGACGGCACGGAATCGTCAGGCGTCGTGGACATGTCGGATGCCACGTCGCCGATGGGAGCGGCGTACCGCCAGTTACGCACCAACCTGCAGTTCGCCGACGCGGCGAACCCGCCACACGTCATCGTCGTTGCGAGTCCGTCGCCGGGTGAGGGGTCGGATGCGACTGCGCTCAATCTCGGCGTCGCGCTGGCGGCCGCAGGACAGAACGTGTGCGTGGTGGAAGCGGACCTCAGGAAGCCGCTGGTGGCGTCGACCCTGGGAATTCGGGGCGCTACCGGTGCCGGACTGAGTTCCGTGCTGCGCGGCGAGACCGATCTGGCGGACGCGATCCGGGCCACGACGTTCGAGCACCTGTCCCTGCTTCCGTCCGGTCCACTGCCGGCCAATCCCAGTGAACTCCTCGGCTCTGCTACCGCGAGAACCGTGGTGGCGACACTGCGAGACAGGTTCGACTACGTGGTGTTCGCCGGCGCCCCGCTGCTCCCGGTCACCGATTCCGCGGTCCTGTCTGCGATCTCGGACGGCGCGCTGATCGTGGCCCGGTATGGCAGGACGAAACGTCAGCACCTCGCGGAGGCAGCGGATATCCTGCACGGCGTCGGCGCGACGATCGTCGGCGGACTACTGGTGGGTGCGCGCGAGGGCACCCGCGGCCCGGACACCTTCCGGGAATACCTGGAACCGCAGGCGGCTTCGACTGTGTAGTCCGGCTCAGCCGCCGCGACGCGCGGGCGCCCGGCCGTACGGTTGCCGTACGGCCGTGGTGTTCGGCGGATCCGGGATCGGCCGTGTCACCGGGAAGGTGTCGAGAGTGAACCGGTTCCCGTGATGGGCGAGCTCGACCGGTTCGCCCGACAGCAGGCGGTAGGTTGCGGTCCTGGCGCGGATGTCCACGTGGATCTGGCTGCCCCGCACCGTCATCCGGAACGACAGGTTGACCAGCTGTGGTGGTATCCGGGGCGCGAAGGAGATGTCGCCGTCGTGGTCGCGCATCCCGCCGAACCCCGCCACACACGCCATCCACGTCCCGGCGAGTGAAGCGATGTGCAAACCGTTCTCTACGTTGGAGTGGAGGTCGTGGAGATCGGTCAGCGCCGCCTCGGCGAGGTAGTCGTAGGCGAGTTGGAGTTGGCCGACCTCCGCTGCCATCACGGACTGCACACACGCCGACAGCGACGAGTCCCGCACCGTCAGGGCCTCGTAATAGGCGAAATTGGCGATCTTCTGCTCGTCGGTGAAGGCGTCCCCGCGAAGGTACATCGCCAGCACCAGGTCGGCCTGCTTCACCACCTGCTTGCGGTACAGGTCGAAGTACGGGTAGTGGAGCAGCAGCGGATAATGTTCGGGCGGGGTTCCTTCGAAGTCCCACTCGGCATGGTGCGTGAAGGCGTCGGACTGCTGGTGGACGCCGAGTGCGTCGTCGAACGGAATGCGCATGTGCTCGGCGGCATCTCGCCAGAGTGCTGTTTCCTCGTCGTCGACGCCGAGTTCGCGCGCCAGTCCGGGGCGTCTTTCGCACGCGGCCGCCGCGTCGCGCAGATTCTTCTGCGCCATGAGATTGGTGAACACGTTGTTGTCGGCCACGGCGGTGTACTCGTCCGGCCCGGTGACGCCGTCGAGCCGGAACTCGCCCTGCGCATTGTGATGACCGAGCGACGTCCACAACCGGGCGGTCTCCACCAGCAGTTCGACGCCGCATTCGGCCTCGAAATCCTCGTCCCCGGTCGCGGCCAGATACCGGGACGTCGCGGCGGCGACGTCGGCACCCACGTGGAACGCCGCGGTGCCGGCGGGCCAATAGCCGGAGCACTCCTCGCCGTTGATGGAGCGCCACGGGAACACGGCGCCGGCCTGCCCCAGCTGGACCGCGCGGATCTTCGCCTTGTCCAGCGTGGAATGCCGCCAGCGCAGTGCGTCGCGCGCCGAATCCGGCACCGTGTACGTGAGCAGGGGAAGCACGAACGTCTCGGTGTCCCAGAACGCGTGCCCGTCGTAGCCGGGGCCGGTCAGGCCCTTCGCGGGGATCGCGCGCGACTCACCGCGAGCACCCGCCTGCAGCACGTGGAACAGGGCGAACCGCACCGCCTGCTGAAGTTCCGCGTCACCGTCGATCTCGACGTCCGCCGTCGCCCAGAAGATGTCGAGGTACTCCCGCTGCCGTTTCAGCAGGGTGTCCCAGCCGGTTTCGAGTGCTCCGGCGAGCGCTCCCTCGACCTGGCCGCGCAGGGCCGGTGTCGACCGCCTCGCCGACCACCCGTAGGCCAGGTACTTCGTCACCTTCAACCGTTCACCCTGCGGAATGTCGACGGCCACGGTGAGCCGGGCGAGATCCTCTTCCGTCTCGATGCTGCACCGCCCGCCTCCGGGGTACTCGATCTCGTGGTCCATGCCCGCGGCCATCCGCAGTCCCGAGGCCCTCGTGTGGTGGGCGAGTACCGCGCGGTAGTCGTGGGCGGCCGCGAAATCGGGCACCAGCGGACGGTCCAGGGCGGCCGCCACTCTCGGATCGTCCGTGCGGGTCGGGATCTGCTCGTTGGCGAGCAGATCCGATTGCAGGACGAGTTCGATGTCGCCGTCGAGCGGCTCGACCTCGTAGTGGATGGCGGCGACCGCGCGGGAGGTGAAGGACACGAGCCGCTCCGAATGGATCCGGACCCGGCGTCCCGTCGGTGACGTCCATTCGGTGGTGCGGCGCAGGGTGCCCGAGCGGAAGTCGAGGACGCGTTCGTGCGCCGGTGCGCTGCCGTACCGCATGTCCATGGGCTCGTCTTCCACGAGCAGGCGGATGATGCTGCCGTCGGTCACGTTGACGACGGTCTGCCCGTCCTCGGGATAGCCGTAGCCTGCCTCCGCGTACGGCAGGGGGCGCTGCTCGTAGAACCCGTTGAGATAGGTGCCGGGGAGACCGCGTGGTTCACCCTCCTCGAACGTGCCACGAATCCCGATGTGCCCGTTGGACAGTGCGAACGTGGATTCGGTGGCGTGCAGTGCCTCCAGATCCAGTCCGCGCCATTTGAGCTGCCACGGCGAGATCTCGTAGCCCTTGTCGTCCATGCTCACCTCTCCAGGAGTTCGGCCAGGTCGTTCACCACCACGTCGGCACCGTGCTCGCGAAGCGCGTCGGCCTGATCGCCCCGGTTCACTCCGACGACGTAACCGAATTCGCCTGCGCGCCCCGATTCCACTCCGGACAGGGCGTCCTCGAACACGGCGGCCTGGTCGGGGTGCACGTGGAGTGCGCGGGCGGCCGCGAGATACGAGTCCGGCGCCGGTTTTCCGCGGAGACCCTGCTCCCGGATCACCACGCCGTCGATGCGGACATGGACGTACCGGCTGAGGTCGGCGGCGTCGAGTACGGCCTTCCCGTTCGCGGACGAGGTGACCACGGCGATCTTCAGGCCCGCGTCGTAGGCCGCGCTGATGTAGCGAATCGAGCCGGGGTACGGGCTGGGGCCCTCCTCGTCGACGACCTTGAGCAGCAGCCGGTTCTTGCTGTTCCCGACACCGTTCACGGTCTCGGCGCCGGGCGGATCGTCCGGCGACCCCTCCGGCAACGTGATGCTGCGGGAGGCGAGGAAGGTGCGGACCCCGTCGGCGCGGGGCCGTCCGTCGACGTAGTCGTAGTAGTCCTGGTCGGTGAACGGGTGGAAGTTCGCGCCCTCCCGGTGCTTCAGGAACTCGTCGAATGTGCGTTTCCACGCCTTCCGGTGCAGTACCGCCGTTGCCGTGAGCACACCGTCGAGATCGAACAAGCAGGCCGAGATCGCATCAGGCAGTCCCATCACCTCCCCGACGGTACCGCCGCCGACCGCGGATTTGCTGAGGCGCGCGCAAATCCTGCACGTGCTTCGGCCGTTGACTTCCGGTCGACGGCGGTCGAATACTGAGAGTTCCAACCGACTGTTGCGGAGTGCACCGTGAACGTGGAGGAACCGGTCCCGTCGGACCACGTGAAATCTCTCGCTGTCCGGTCGATCGAGATCATGGCGAACGGAAGCCGCGCCGATTTCGACGTCGTCGTCCACCCGAACGCATTCAACCGGGAGAGCGCGACCGAACCCCCGCGGACGCGAGGACGCGGACCCGACGCGTTCTACGCCACCGCCGAATGGCTGCGCGCCGCCTTCTCCGAGCTGCGGTTCGACATCGAGAACGTCGTGGTGGAGGGCGACCTCGCCGTCGTCTACGCGATCATGAAGGGAAGGCACGCCGGCCCCTTCGTCGTTTACGACGAGCGCGGATCGATCGACCAGGTGTTCGCGCCCACCGGACGGGTGCTCGCGGTCGAGCAGTCGCACTGGTTGCGCGTCGCCGACGGACGCGTCGTCGAGCACTGGGCAACCCGGGACGACCTCGGTCAGGCAGTCCAGCTGGGCTGGGTGCCGCCGACGCCGCTGTCGCTGGTGCGCAACGCCTGGGCCAAGAGGACGGCGCGGAAGGCCGCGGGCATGTGAGTGCCGATGCGTGTCCGAGCACGCTTTCCCGCTCACGTTCCCACTGGCCTGGAGGCACCGCATGGCACGCATCCTGTTCGTGACCTGGGACGGCGGCGGCAACGTGCCACCCGCTCTCGGCATCGCGGCGGAGGCACGCAGTCGCGGTCATCAGGTCCGATTTCTCGGACACGCCCAGCAACGCGGGCGTATCGAAAGTCACGGTTTCCCGTTCACGCCCTATACCCATGCACGACCCTGGCAGTCGACGACCAGGCATCCCGGTATCGCGGGCATCTACCAATCGCTGGCTGTGTTCACCGATGCCGGGCCCGGAATCGATCTACTCGACTCCGTCGCGCGCGAGCCGACCGACGTGGTGGTGGTCGATTGCTTTCTGTATGGAGCCCTGCAGGCCGCCGACGACGCGCACCTGACGCGTGTGACGCTGGTGCACACCTACTACGAGTTCATGTATCGAGGCGTGACACGCGGTGTGACGCCCGTGATGGCCCGTCTGAAAGGTCAGCGGCCTCTGAGGCTGTGGACGTCGTCGGACCTGGCGCTGGTGACCACCGACAAGGACCTCGATCCGGCGTCCCGCCGAAGCCTGCCGGATTCCGTCCACTACACCGGGGTGGTGCGACATCCGATGCCGTCCACGTTGACGCCCGTGTCCGAACGCGATCCGCTGATTCTGGTCAGCCTCAGCAGCCTCAACTTCGACGGCCAGCAGCGGGCGCTGCGGAACATTCTCGAGGCCGTCGGTGGACTGCCCGCCCGTACCGTGGTCACGACCGGACCGTCCGTCGACTCGGCAACCTTCTCGGCGGCCCCGAACATCGAAATACACGGCTTCGTTCCGCACGAACAGATCCTGCCGACCGCCACCCTCCTCATCGGACACGGTGGCCACGACACCACCATGCGCGCCCTCGCGCACGACCTGCCCCTGGTCGTTCTGCCGATCCACCCCGCGCTCGATCAGAAGATGATCGGCCGCAGTCTGGAGCAGCGCGGCGTCGCCCGCTGCCTCCGCAAGACGGCCGCGCCCGGGCGCATCCGGTCGGCGGTCGGCGAGCTGCTCGTGGCCGGGCCGCACAGGACGACCGCAGCGACTCTGGGCGCGCGGATCCGCGCCCATGACGGTGCCGTTCATGCCGCGGATCTCATCGGTCGACTGCCGATCCGAGATCGACGGAGGGGAGTGCGATGACTGGCGGGCGTCGAGCGGGGGATCAGTCCGAGATGCCGTTGACGCGATCGGCGAGAAGCTCGCAGTAGGTGCGGTCGGTTCCCGGCGCGATGCGGACCCAGTAACTGGTGTGGTCGCCCCGGAACAGGTAACCGTTCACGTCGTCGATGGCCTCGGAGTACTGCTGCCACACCGTCCAGGGGCGCCACCAGTTCAGGATCACCGCCTGCCACCTTCTGGTGCGGAGCCGGTCGAGGAGGTCCACCACCCACGTCCTCGGGTCGGCGAGTGAGAAGGCCGCCGACTGGTCCGCGAACGTCCGCAGCGGCGAGTTGCCCGGACAGCAGCAGATGGCGTCCAGCGGGTCGGCGATCTGCCACACGGGCATCCCCGTGATCGGGCGTTGCCCCGCAATGCCCCAGCCCGGCAGGTCCGGAGATGCAGGCCGCAGCGGATCGGCGATCAGTCCGACCCCGCGCACGTCCAGGGTGGGGTGCTGCCCCCGTCCCACCTCGGCCGCCACGTTGCCGGCGAGCGCAGCGCCTCCCGAGTAGCCGAGCAGAACAACGGGATTCGGGTCGTCGGCGATCATCCGCAACAGGAGTGTCCGTCCTTCGGACAGCGCCTTGTCGAACGCTGATCCACCCGGATCGGGCACCGGTCCGTAGCTTGCCTCCCACGGAACCTGCTTGACGACGAATCGTGCGGGATCCAAGAGTTGTGTGGTGTTGGCGAGCATGTTGACGTCGAGATCCTCACCGATGCCGCGACAGCACAGAACCGTGATCATGCAACCTCCCAGGTGAGTGCCGATGCGTGCCCGAGCACACTTTCCCACTCACGTGGGGCGGTGTCCCCCGATCGGGGGAGCCGGGATTCATCCGAGGCACCGTCCTATCGGCGGACAGACGTGTGCGGCTGGGCGCGGGAGAGTTGTCCCGTACCGGGATCAGCCGCTCACGTGGACAGGAACTTTCATCATGTCACCCATCTCCAGCATCGAGGTCGCCCGAGCCCGCCGGTCTCGTCGCGTGTTGTTCATCGGCAATCCGACCCGCTACAACGACGTGTCACAGTGGGCGATGGTCCGGCAATGGGTGGCACTCCACGGCCTGGAACCGATCCGCGAGCTCGACGGTGACGTGCTCTGCGTCATCGTCACCGAGGACATCCTGGACGGGCGCTGCTCGGCGAAGGAATCGGCTGCCGTCCAACACGCCCGCACACTGGGTGTGCCGTGCATCAGCGTCCACGACACCACCCGGATCTGGCAGGTCACGGCCCGTGTGCGGTCGCGGATTCGTGAGTCGGCGGGAGGGGTGCCTGCGGGAGTGCGTCGGGGCGGCGCGTAAGGATCCAGCGGGGCCGCGGACGAGGTGCCTCAGTACCGCCTGTTGAGGAGCCGCCGGCGACGCTTCGGGCTCGGTTTCCACGCGCCGGCTTCGCGGAACCCCCACACCGCGACCGCGAGCGCGGCCACGGACAGCAGATCGGACACCGTGAGGCCGTGGGTGGCGTCGAATTCCCAGAGCACCTGGCCCTCGAGCGGGCCGTTGCCGAAGATCCAGACCACGGCGGCGACGACGGTGGCGCCTGCGGTCAGGTGGGAGGGGCGTGCGAGGCACAGTGTGGTCGCCGCGAACAGGAAGTTCATGAACACGAGGGGATAGAAGAGCGGCGCCATCCCGCTATTCTTCCAATCGGAGCCGGGCTCGCGCACGGCGCGGTCAGGCAACCGTGCGGTCGGGAGGGTCGTGCTTGCTCGTCGCGTTCTCCGTGGTGGGCAGTTCGCGCAGGTCTTTCTGCCGAATTGCCCGTCCGATGAGGATCGCGAGGGGCACGGACAGTGCTATCCACGCGAGCGCGATCCAGGCAATCCACCACACACTTCGAGTATGCCCGTCCCTGGACGCCTGCCCAAGGTCGGCTGATCGTCGCCGTTCGTGGGGACTGGTCGGTAGTCGGGTATTCGGAAAAATTACCTGGTCACCGCTGGTTTGCCGTACGAAGTTCGGGGCACCCCCTGGGTAGGGATTGGTTCTCTTTCTAGGAGGTGGGTGATGACGACACCAGGCATGTCGATCGAGAGACACCCTGATATCGCCGAGTTGCGGGCTCGCTACGACCGAGTCTCGGAACAGCCGATGACGCAGGTCACCGAGGGCCTGATGTTCATGGCGGGCCTCTACATGGCGGCGTCGCCGTGGATTGTCGGGTTCGCCAGCCAGTCTGGCCTGGCGATGTGCAATCTGCTGTCGGGTATTGCGGTGGCACTGCTCGCGGTCGGTTTCACGTCGGCCTACTCACGCACGCACGGCATGGCGTTTGTCGCGCCACTGCTCGGACTGTGGATGATCGTCAGCCCGTGGTTGGTCGTCGGAGTAACCACCACGGCGGGAATGATCTGGTCGAACGTGGTCTGCGGCATCGTCGTGTGTCTGCTGGGTCTCGGTATCACGGCCATGGGAATGGCGGACGGCGGCATGAGGATGAGGAGGAGGTAGACACGCACGTGCCCGCATGGGGATGGGGCACGAGCCGAAGAAGCGCCCGCCGGATCCGGTGGGCGCTTCGACTGCGTTCAGCTAATTCTGTTTGAGGAACGCGTCGTGCTCGTTGTGGGCGCGTTTGATGAGGTCCAGGAGTGCCGTTTCCTCGCGGACCATCTTCTTGAATTTCGGGTCGAGTTTCTTGAGTTGTTCTTCCTCGTTGATCAGCCTGTCGTACATGCGTTCGCGCTCGGCCATATCGGCGGTGTAGTCGAGGTCGAGGTAGTTGACGGCGTGCCGGCGCGCGCCGGCGATGGTGGACTGCGCCCTGCCCTTCTTGCTGGCGAGCGATGCGATCACGGTGATCACGAGGATGCCGATGATGACGCCCAGCGACACGAAGGTGCTGATCTCGATGACGTCGACCGGTTCGCCACCGTTGACGAACGGCAGGTTGTTCTCGTGCAGTGCGTGCAGGATCAGCTTGACCCCGATGAACGCGAGGATCGCGGCGAGGCCGTACGACAGGTAGATGAGGCGGTCGAGGAGACCGTCGAGCAGGAAGTACAGCTGCCGCAGGCCCATCAGCGAGAACACGGTGGCGGTGAAGACGACGAAGACGTTCTGGGTGAGGCCGAAGATCGCGGGGATGGAGTCGAGGGCGAACAGGAGGTCGGTGCCGCCGATCGCCACCATCACCAGCAGCATCGGCGTCATCATCCGCTTGCCGTTCTCGACGGTGAACAGCTTGTCGCCGTCGTACTGCTCGGTGGTGTGCATGAATTTCTTCGCGATGCGGATGATGAAGTTGTCGGCCGAGTGCGAGTCCTCGGTCTCGGGTCGCAGCAGGTTGCCTGCGGTGATCAACAGGATGAGGCCGAAGAAGTAGAACACCCACGCGAACGAGTTGATGAGCGCGGCGCCGAGGAAGATGAACCCCGTCCGGGCGAAGATCGAGAACACGATGCCGAACAGCAGCACTTTCTGCTGGTCTTCGCGCGGCACCCGGAAGCTGGAGATGATGATGAGGAAGACGAAGAGGTTGTCGACGGACAGCGCCTTCTCCGTCACGTAGCCGGCGAAGTACTCGGTGCCCATGTCGACGCCGCCGAAGATCAGGACGGCGACACCGAAGATCAGGGCGAGTCCGACGTAGATCGACGACCAGATCGCCGCTTCTTTCAACGTCGGGATGTGCGCGTGGCGGACGTGGAAGAAGTAGTCGAACCCCAGCAGAGCGACGATCAGCACGATCGTCAGAATCCAGGCGAAGGGAGTTACATGCACCGTTTCTGCCTCTCCGTCGAAGCGAACGCTCTGCTGGCCAGCGTAAC
>NZ_JBHUSF010000040.1:0-40745 GCF_042673295.1 Rhodococcus sp. NPDC057014 | reverse complement strand
CTCCCCGGTCGGTCAGATGACGGTCATCGCATGGGCTGCTCGATGGGCATTACTTGCACGGTCGTCAAGATTTCGCGAATGAGTGAGGTCACGTCAGAGCTGGACCGGCCGGCGACGATGCCGCTGACGGGCAATTCGAAATCGAAATAACTCACGGTCTCCGGGAGGGAGGCGCCGGCATCCAGCTCCTTCCATCGAAGTACATCGGGGTGACCTTGGAATCTTTCTCCACCCGAAATCGCACAGTGCCGCGACCGAAGCAGGTGCCCCGGGAACATGAAGTCCCCGTAGACCTTGGTACTCGCCGTCCTTTCGAACCACCGTTTCAGTGGATTGGTGTCGAGAGGTGACCAATCGAGGTTGCAGGCCAAACCGGCTGCGACCAGGTCGATGCCCGTGGCGAGCCGGAATGTCTCCTTGATATGTCCGCCGCCGGGGCGGGCGCCGACCTCCAGGAACACCATTCCCTCTGCGGCCTCGATCATTTCGAGATGAAATGGGCCATTGTCGATACCCACTGCCCGAAGATACTCGACCGCTGCCGTGCAACGCCCGCCGTCGTCGTCGACTTGAATCGATCCCTGCGGAACTCCCTGGGCGAACTCGAGGCACGTGCCCAGATATCTGCTGGCGACGATCGCCACCGGCGCACCGGCAAGCATCACGCCATCGAAGTGGAAGATCGGCCCCTCCACATATTCTTCGAGCTGGAAGCGCTTCGGATCCCAGTCCTCCACACCTGCAGGGTGGTCGAGAATCGCAGCGCCGGCGTCAGCGTAGGTGGCGAAAACGACAACATTCTTGCTGGCGGTTCCATCGAGTGGTTTGAGCACTGTCTTCCCATACCAGGGAGCGACATCGGCGGACGACGCGGTGAGCGCCTCGTCGCAGCGAACAAATCGGGGCACGCGAAGTCCGCATCCTGCGACTGCGGCTTTCATCGCCACCTTGTCGTTCACGATGTGGACCTGCTCCGGGGATACTCCTTCGACGCCGAGGCTACGCCGTATCTGCGCTGCGTCCATCATCTCGTATTGGGAAACGCTGATCACTCTGTCGAAGGCATCGTCGGGGGAGAACAGGGTGCGAACCTCCTCGGCCACACCGGCGTGACCCGGCCGTTCAACCCTCGTACAGGGAAGGTCGGGCGGCACGGTGGCAAGTTGCGCAGCTGTGCCGACGTACACGACATCGTGAATTCCATGATCTATGACCCGGTGGTATTCGATGAAGGAATAGGGAACGCGGTGGAGGATGAGCAGTTTCATTCGGAAGACTCCGCTGGATGGAATGCCGATGGGCGTAAAAGGCTTTCGCCTTCCAGTATTGTCGCGAGCCGGCCGACGTGAAGCCAGGGACCCTGGGGGGAGAGATCACCCACCTTGCGCGGTCGTCATCGAATCGCGGACCGGCCGTGGGTCAAGTCCCGATACTCGGTGGCGATCGCACCGACCACTGCGGACTTCGCATACCGGATCCCGTCGATGCCGGCCACCCCCATGATCTCGATCGCAGTGCCACACAGAAATGCGGCATCGAACGATCCGATCTCGTCGTACGCGATGTCGCGTTCCGTGACCGAGAGATTCAGTCGCGGACACAGCTCATCGATGATCACCCTTCGGGTAATCCCGTCGAGGGCCAATTCGGTAGTGGGTGTGAACAGTGCGTCCCCGTCGACGAAGAACACGTTGGAGCCGCTCGACTCGCAGACAGCGTCGGCTGTCGAGAGAAAGAGCACGTCATCGTAGCCGTCAGCCCTGTGGCGGTGGCTCAAGTAGCTCAACGCATAGGTAGACGACGTTTTCGCCTGATACGGGTGGCACGAGGCGGGTGCCCGCCGCCACGCTGTCGTCGAGAGCCGATAGTGCTCCGCGGCCGAATGCGAAGGAAAGGGAAGGGCGAACAGGACCACCTTGCTGGACGATCCCTGCGCCTTGAAGCTCACATCGGCGTCGTCGTAGAAGACGAGGCACTTGATGTACGCATCGGTGAGATCGTTGGCCCTCACCAACTCGCGGCACGCATCGGCCAAGTCCGCATCCGAATAGTGCACTGTGTGCCCGAACAACTCGGCGGACCGTCGCAACCTGGCTATGTGGTCGTCACATCTGAAGATGTTTCCGCCGTACGTGCGGATGCCGTCGAACACCGAAGTGGCATAGGACAACCCGTGGGTGGCAGGCGACAGACTCATGTCGTCGAATCGGACGCACCGGCCGTCTTCCCAGGCTATTTCGCTGATCATCTAGTCTCCCAGCCGCGCTCTGGCGTATTCGTGCATCGCCTGTGTACGCCGTGTGTTGACCGGAATCAGCCAGTTCTCCAGGTCGACGATGTGAATTGCGCCTACCCGGACCTTGGCGTCAATGGCGCCTCGGCCGAGGCAGACGTCCGAGAAACCCAGCCGATCCGCGAAATGATACATGTGATAGTAGTCGGCGATATACAGATTCAACCCACGCGGAATTCGGTCGTGGTCCAGTCCCCGAACGAGTTTCGTGAACACGCCACGGTGATCGTCGGCATAGCTCAGTGATCCGGCCAACGGAGTAGTCGAAGACTTGTCGTAGTCCACCTTGACGAAGTATTTGGCACCTTCGGACGAGCGTGCAAGCATACGCAGCACATCTCTCGTATAGAGGTTCTTGGCGTGTCCGTATTTGGCCACGTTCAATGCCTGCAGGCCGGCGAAATCGTCCAGGACTCGACTGTCTTCCGCCACGTCCGAGAGACGGTGTATCTCGGTGGTGCACGCCGCCTCGGCCTTTCTCGTGATCCTGACTATCGATTTGTATTGACTGGCTCCTACCGCTGTTCGCAGGGCGAGGTCCACACTTCGCGAAGACCGGAAGAATGCCGCCTTCATGAAAGGAACTGCAATGACGTCGGCGCGCGGGCGACTATCGTTTCTGCGAAGGGAAGGGACCAGCAACCAGTCGGCGGTTGATGCCAGGCTCGACAACTCCGCCAGTGTCGAATCGTCGGGCTCGTCGCACACGGGCATGTAGAAGTATCCGGGTGCGACGTACGCCCGCTCGCGATGCAGGGCGTCGTCGCTGCTCACGCTGTCTCGGAGTACCGCGTTCCAGTGGGCGATGTCCCTCAGCGGAAGTTGTGGCCGTGGAACGTTGTGGCTGTTACAGAACGCATCTCGTTGGGGCAGCCATTCCATGGTCTTCCTCCTTTCCGTTCCCGTTCCGATCGGCGGTCGTGTGCGACAGCCCGGAATTCTCGAGAAGACGTCGCTCCCCGTTGAAATGGAAGACTCGATTGGCAAGTCCGGTCAGCCCGGGATTGTGCGTGATGATGAAGAAGAGTGTGTCCGGCAAGGCAGAGATCACGGTCTGCAGTATCGAGAGCTCTGCTCCTGTACTCAACTCGGAAGTCGCTTCGTCGAGAATTGCGACCGCAGGGCGAGTGATCAGGAGGTCGAGGAGCGCCAGCCGCTGCAGTTCCGTCTTGCTCAGATTCAACTGACCGGTGGCGGGGACGGGCTCGTCGAATCCGGACGGTAATCGTCCGACGACGTCTGCCACGTCGAGATAGTCGACGGCGCGTGCCAATTCGAGCGGTAACGGGCTGTTGAAGTGTTCGATCAATCTGCCCGGCTTGAAGATCGGACTCGACGTCAGGAGGAGGACGTCGTCGGCGTGGGAAGTCGAGACGTATCCCGTCGTCCGGCCCAATGTCGAGACGACGCCTGTCGTGGGCTGCAGGCTGCCGACGACCAGCTTCGCAAATGTCGATTTGCCGACCCCGCTCGGGCCCATGACGACCACGACGTCTCGGCTGGCGAAGGACTCGGAAAGCTCCTCCAGCAGCACAGCCCCGGTGTGCGGCGCGACGTACGTCACCTCCGAAAACGACACGAGCGCTGCGTCGTCGAGGGCCGCATCGGTCCGGCACGGCGCAGGGCCGGTCGGAGGCGTGCGGAGACGATCCGCGCTGTCGAGAACCTGTCTGAGGTCCACCAGGCAACGGCCCACCCGGGCGAAGACCGCGATGAGGCTGTACGAGAGACTCAGCGCGAGAACACCGCCGAGGCCGGGTCCCCCGCCGGCCTGGACGAACACGGTCGAACCGACGACGACCGACAGGAAGAGCACACCCATCAAATCGAGCTTGTAATTGAACCAGCGGCGCGCGCCCGCATTGTCCATCGACGCGAAGGCACGATTCATCAGACTGTTGTTCAGCCAATTGACGAGGGTCGAGTTGTCGCGTGCCAAGTCGAATCTCGCCGAGCTCCAGGTAATGGCCTCGACCCGCTCCAACACGGTCGTCGTCGTGCCGATCTCTCTGTCGTTGAAGTCCTGCAGCCGCCTTCCCGATCGCTTCGAACTGTGCCAGTAGGCGAAGCACATCCCCGCAAGGGGCAGCAGGACGAAGATGTTCCTGCTCGCGACGAACGCGGCGGTCGTGAGCAGCAACGTCACCGCACCCAGCGTATTCAGAAGTACTTCCGGCAGAAGTTCGTCGATACGTCGTTGATCCCACGTCAGTTTGCTCTGATAGTCCTGATCGACGTCGTCGAAGTCCGACCTGGAGGGCTTGGGACTCATGACCGTCGAGAAATAATTCCGACACTTTCGGGATGCCGCCATGATGCTGCGTTCGACTATGAACAGGGAGGTGAACATCGACAGGAGCGCCCCGGCGGACAGTGCGGCGATGAGGATTGTCACTGCTGTCCGAGCATTCGTGGTCGTAATTCCGCTGGCAGCTGTGTAGTCACCGACAATCGTCAGAACGTCGCGGCACGCGAACAGGACGCATGCGACAATTACGACCTTCGCGACACCCAGGCTCATCAGACTGTGGCGTGACGAGGTCGAGAATTCCGGTCGGTCCACGTCCTGAGGACGACGAGCGACCGGCCGATCCTCGTGAGCGAGCCGCCTTGTGCAGTCGTGAACTGGATTCGCGGCACGTGGTGTGGGGTTTCGCATCACCTCCACGACCTCGCCCCCGGCCACTACCCATATCTCGTCTGCGGCATCTCTTTCATCGGGCTTGTCCGTTGCATAGATGACCGTGGTGTCGTGCCACGGCCCGCGCAGAAGCGAGGCCAGCAGCCCCCTGGCCAGGTCGTCGTCCAGCCCTGCCGTGGGCTGATCCAGGTACACGAACGCAGGCTCTGCCACTATTGCCCGTGCCAGTTCCAGCCGCTTCCCCTGCCCGCGGGACACGTCCCAGCATTCGGTCCGGTCGCGTGCCTTGCTCGAGAGGTAGTCGCCGTAGAAGGTGTCGGGAAGTCGGGACAGTGTCAAGGCTCGACGGGCCTCGTCGTCGGTGAATTCGCTTCGATAGAGACACAAGTTCTCGTAGAGCCCGCCAGGGAATATCCACGGTTCATCCGGTACGAAGAACGTTCGGTCGCTCACCTCGCTGCTGCGGCGTGCACCGATTTTCAGAACGGATGTCTTGCCACTGCCTGCGGCGCCGACTACGGCGATGTGCTTCGCCGTTGTTGCCGGTAGGCGTGTTGCCGTCGCATCGGTGTCCAGTGGGTGGGGACTGGACAAGTACTTCGCAACGTTGGCGTGCCCGACGATGCCCTGAGAAAGGCTCTGAACAATGAAGGGGATATTGTTGGCGACGGATTTCAGACCTCCGACCAGTGCCATTGTGGACAACAGGCCCGCCGGATCGACGTACCCGACGTGGACCAGCTGGGCAAATACCGCGGCAAGTATGGCCACGATCGGAGTGAGTGTCGAGATGAGATTGATCCGCGCGACGAGACGGGCCGCCTTCAGGAGCGCGCGCTCCTCGCCGTCCCGTTTGTCGCCATAGCGCAGAAACAGTTCGTCGTTCCAGTTCTTGAGCCACACGAGCAGGCGATTGTTCATCGAGAACAGGCCGACGTCGATGCGATCTGCCGCCGTCGCCGACAGTGCGGCATGTGCGGCATTCAGTTGTCTGGCGTTCCCGTAGATCACCACGGAACTGATGAGGATCACGATCAGAGCCGCCAGCGCACTCAGCCCCAGTGCCACGAAGAAGTACGCGGAGGTGAAGGTGACGGTTACGAGTGCCAGGATGATGAAAATGAGTCCTGACCAAGCATTTTCGACGCGCGCTGCCTCCCGGTCCAGCAGGGTGACCAGGTCGGCTGGTTGGCCGGAAGGGGTAATGCTGCGTTTCTTGCGTAGCAGTCGTTGTTCGACGTATGTCCGGGCGCCGATTCCTACCACGTCCGCTTGCATGAAAGTGTGGTTCAACGCAAGCCACGCCACGTACGTCAGCACGATGCAGGTGATGCCGAGCGTGAGGTTCGTCGTGAGCGCGGAATCGCCGGCGACGAGGCGCTGGATCAGCGACTTCAGCGTGATCGCGGCACCGAAGGCGCATCCTGCGTTGATCGCGATGGCCACGAGCCCGAGCACGATGTCACGACGGAGCCCGCCGAAGACGGATCGGCCGAGTCGCTCGCCTCCGAGCGCGTTCATGCTGTCCCGCTGCGCCGCGTCGCACCACCGCCGCCATCTGGCAAGGTGTGAGGCGTTGGGCACCGGGTCTCGCCGAGTTCGGGGTGTGGGAACCTCGAACCAGACGATTTTCCTGAGGACGCTCAGCATGTGGAGTACGTGGGGGCCACCGGGTCGGCCAGGGCGATCGACGCGATTCTGTCGCACAATTGCGTGATCATCTTCCATCCGTCGGCGAGTGCTTCACGGAGTTCTCGGATCTCGGCCGCCGTTGCTCCATCGAGCAGGTCGATGCCCATGCTCACGTGCTGGCCGTCGTCTTCTCCGTGTTCTTGGAAGTGCGGAATTGCCGGAAACGCTCGTGCCGCTTCTCGATGCCAGATTTCGCCACTACCTTCCAGCACCACATGCATCAGCAGAGTGCGCACCATGTCGCTCCGGTACAGCATCTGATGTCGGAACCACTCCATCGCCGAGACGAACGTTGCATCGGTGACGGGCGTGTGCGCTGTACCCCGTTGGGTGCGCAGGTTGTCGTTGTGGCCCAGTTCCTCGACCAGATGGTCGAGCGCTACCTGCTTGTGTGCCACATCGGAAGTCATCGCGACACGCAGGTGCAGCAGGTCCTGAAACACGTCCGACCAGGTCTGCTGGCAGTCGAGCAGCCGTTCCCGAACGTGTGGGTTGTCGAACGCAGGGTCGTCGATCAGCCGTAACAGGTCGCTGGTTCCGAATTGCTGCAGGTATTTCTCGTTGTCGGCCAGGAGCACAGCCGCCCGATTCGGTGCCTCGCCTGCAAATACCGCGTTGGGCTTGTCTGCGTCCTCGTAGAGCGCCTTGCCGTTGAACTGGATCGAGAGCGCCCAGAAGCCGTTCCGGGTTCCTTCGAAGCCGTGCCAGGTGTCGCCGGGGACGAGGATCATGTCGCCCGCATCGACCTCCTGCTCCGCACTGCCCATCGTTCGTCCGGAACCCTCGCAGATCAGGATCAGGCTGGGCTCCGGGTGCTTGTGCACCGCGAGCACCTCACCGCACTCCAACCTGACCCAGCTGATCGCCAGATTGCTGGAAGCAGGAATGAATTGCGCCAACTGAGGGTGCTGGCTGAATATCTTCACGACCCCCAGGTTGTGGATGTCCCCGCCGACAACGGCTTCGTTGATCGTCTCGAGTGCGCTTCTGGCGATTATGTGCATAGATTTCTTCCTTCTGTGGGATCGACCTACCTCGAGCTCTTTGTCGTCCCCAATCGTGGGCACACGCCTTCCCGTCGAACAGGTACCCCAGGGTTGAAAACGTCACCCCCCCAGTGGAAAGGGTGTAGAAAACTCTCCCCAGGGTGTCTATCCGCATCAGCCGAGCGCCGCCGAAGATAGCTGAACACCGCAGTAAGAATGAAAGGCGAGTTTCGCATTGATTTCCGAAACGATGCTCGAAGCCGAGCAGAAATTTGTCCGCTCCGGCGTGATCGGCGTCGGGGGCACATGCCTTCAGACTGCTGAAGCGACGGCCGATGAATTATCCGGCCGCACTATCGAGAATGCGCTACGACGATGGGAAGCGGGGCACGCGGAGTTTCCCCATGCCGCCGTCGCGGCCCATTACCAGACAGTCGGGCGTCACGGGGTCCGGCCCCATCTGGTCGCCATGCTGCGAAACTTCCACAGCGACAACCGTTCGCATCATGTTCTCGGCGCCTGGCTCCCGATGACGTTCGATGCACAGAACGGCGACTACCTGTCCTACGTCGGGCTCGACTATTTCGACCAGGTCGTCCGGTCCGACGACGCGCGGCGCGTGGACGCATTCGTGGCTGCCGCGGCCATGGACCTTGCGTTGCTGGAGGCGCGAGCCCTCGGCAGGTCGGCACACGCACCCCAGGTGGCTCGGGCGCGCGCAGCGGCACGGGTCGTGACACAACTCGACAGGCTCGCCCCCGATTTCTCGCTCGATCCTTCCGTCGCCGCGGCCGGCCTTGCGGCGCTGGCTCAGCCGGGCACCGACTACGGTTCGTTTGTCTCAGTCGCCGCGCCGGCGCTGAACGGCGTCCCCGAAGAGATCGGAAGTGCAGTCCGGCTGACGTTGTTGCCGACGACTCGCCTGCACGACGAGCAGATGTTCATCCGCTGCATCCAGATCTTCGAAGGTCTGTATCGTCAAGTTGCGACGGCGATTTCGAGGGCAATCCGTGATCTGTGCCGCGGTCGGGCAGCAGCGGCAAAGGATCGCCTCGACCGGGCATCGATTCGACTCGAAGCGGTGCCTGCGCTCTTCCGGGTTCTCACGACGATGCCGGTTGACGCCTTCGCGATCATTCGCGGCTTCACTCACGGGCGGAGCGCGGTGCAGTCGCGCGCGTTTCGTGAAGTCGAGTTCGCGTGCGCTCCACTCGATCCCCGTGACTTCGAGCACGTTGCGACAATCGATGTCGGGGACACCACGTTGCAGGACGCCTATCTCGCGATGCGCAAGACGCATCCGGACGCAGGCGTTGTCGAGGAGTCGATGCGGCGCCTGGACCGTGCGTGGGTTGCGATGAAGCGAGGCCACTGGGGCATCACCCTGAAAGTCATCGGGACGGTACCTGGTACCGGCGGGACGGCAGGCGCGTCGTATTTAAAACAAGCTGCGATGATGTCACTCTTCCCGCGGCTGTCCGAGGTGGCGTGACCATGAGCGACATCAACCACCGGGTCCGAAAACAAATCATGGGATACATCGTGTCCCAATCCATTTCAGCCGTCTGTGAACTGGGTGTGCCCGACCGGTTGGCGGACGATGCGTGCTCGCTCGGCGATCTCGCGGCGAGCGTGGGTGTCGACGCCGACGCGCTCGGTCGATTCCTGCGGGTCCTCGTCGCGGAAGGCTTGTTTGCGGAAGACGGAGGACGGTTCGCGTTGACGGAGGCCGGTGAGCTCCTGCGGGCAGACACTGCGGGCTCGCTTCGGCACTTGGTCGGTTTGATGTCGAACGAGGCCTACCTCGTGTGGGGGCACGCGGCCCATTCGATCCGCACGGGGAAGGAATCGTTTTCGGCAGCCTTCGGCAAGCCGTACTTCGAATGGTTGTCCGACAATCCGTCGGCGGCCGACGAGTTCGCACGGGGCCAGGCAGGGCTGGTCGAGTTGCGATTGTTGCCTTTGCTCGACCACGACTGGTCCGGCGTGGGAACGGTCGTCGACGTCGGAGGCGGGACCGGCGCACTGATCACCCGGTTGCTCGATCGGCACGCGCATCTACGCGGAATTCTGTTCGATCTGCCCCATGTGGTCGAGGAAGCGCCGTCGACGTTGTGTTCGGCCGGTATCGGCGAGCGAACGACGGTTGTGGGGGGAAGTTTCTTCGACGACGTCCCGGGGAACGGTGACGTGTACGTGCTGTCTCAGATTCTGCACGATTGGGACGACGTGTCCGCCGGCAAGATCCTCAGCAGTTGTCGGCACGCGATCCCGGCAAGTGGACGATTGATGATCGTCGAGCAGATCCTCCCGGAATCGGCGACAACCCACCCCATGGCTCTGCTGGATCTCCACATGCTGGTTCTCCTGGGAGGCCGCGAGCGCACGATCACCGAATGGCGCCGACTGTTGACCGACCACGGATTCATGCTGGATTCGGTGACGCAGGGTCCCCGATCATCCGTCATCGAGGCGGTTCCGGTGTGAGCCGGCTGCCCTCGCCCGCGAGGGCGAAGAGCCCGTCGTCGGTCTGCTCGACGAGTCCGTCGATCAGCAGGGAGTGGAGTGCGCGGTCGCGTTGCCCGGGGTCGTCGAGCCACACCTGGTCGAGTAGGACGCGTTCGACCGGCGCGGTGCTTTCGCGGAGCACGGCCATGAGCTTGCCGCGCACCTGACGGTCGGTGCCTGCGAATTTCTGGACCTTCCGGCGCTCCCCGGTGTGCGCGGGACGTCCGGCGTCGACCCAGGCGCAGTTCGGCAGCGGGCAGCGGGTGCATTCGGGGGAGCGGGCGGTGCAGACGGTGGCGCCGAGTTCCATCAGGGCCGCGGAGAACGTGGCGGCGCGGGCACGGGTCCGGGGGAGCAGCGCGGACACGTCGGCGAGGTCACGGGTGGTCGACGGGTTTCCGGGCTCGGCGCTTCCGTGCACCGCCCTGGCGACCACGCGCCTGACGTTCGTGTCGACGACGGGGACCCGCTGCCCGTAGGCGAAGCAGGCGACGGCCCGTGCGGTGTAGGCGCCGATGCCGGGCAGTCGGAGGAGGGTGTCGACGTCGCTCGGCACCACGTCGCCGTGGTCGGCGGCGAGCACACCGGCGCATTCGTGGAGTCTCAGCGCGCGACGCGGGTAGCCGAGCTTGCCCCACGCGCGCAGGACGTCGGCCTGACTCGACGCGGCCATGCGAGACGGGACCGGCCAGCGCTGCACCCATTCCTCCCAGATCGGGGCCACCCGGACGACGGGAGTCTGCTGCAGCATGATCTCGCTCATCAGGATGTGCCAGGCGGTGACGCCGTCGCGGCGCCACGGCAGATCCCGCGCCTGTACCTCGTACCAGCTGAGCAGCGCGGAGGAGTCAACGGCCACTTCGTCCTCACAAGTCCCTTCGTTCACGGGTGAAACAGAATTTCCGGGCTCGTCATAATCCCGTCGCGACGGTGCCACACGCCCGGTGCACAATGATCCCATGCCTAATTCGAACCCGGTGTCCGCGTGGAAAGCCCTTCGTCAGGGTAACGACAGATTCGTCAGCGGCACCTCGCTCCATCCCAGCCAGGGCGTCGCCGATCGGGCGAAGCTCGTCGGCGGCCAGCACCCCACGGCCGTCCTGTTCGGTTGCGGAGACTCCCGCGTCGCCGCCGAGATCATCTTCGATCAGGGTCTGGGCGACATGTTCGTCGTCCGCACCGCGGGTCACGTGATCGACGACGCCGTGCTCGGGTCCATCGAGTACGCGGTCGGCGTGCTGAACGTGCCGCTGATCGTCGTGCTCGGTCACGACAGCTGCGGTGCCGTGAAGGCGACGCTCGACGCCCTCGACGACGGCAACGTGCCGCCCGGCTTCATCCGCAGCATCGTGGAACGCGTCGCGCCGTCGATCCTCCAGGGACGTCGCGAGGGCCTGAGCAGCGTCGACGAACTCGAGGGTCGCCACGTGGTGGAGACCGGTGCACTGCTCATGCAGCGTTCGCGGATCATCGCGGAGAAGGTGGAGAGCGGCGCGTGCGCCATCGCGGGTGTCACGTACAAGCTGTCCGACGGCCGCACTCACCTGCAGGGCGCTGTCGGGGACATCGGTGAGCTCACGGACTGACCGCGACACGCCGCAGCCGCTGAGCCGTTGCCGCGCGACGCCGAACTACCGTTGACGTCGTGCTGGAACCGAATGGACCGTTGCCCCCCGAGATTTACTGGCGCCGCAGGGCGCTGGCGATCGGCGGTGCCATCGTGGTGTTGCTGCTCGTGGTGTGGTTGATCAACTCGCTGCGTGGTGGCGGTGACTCCGAGACGGATCCGGCGGCAGCGAGTTCGTCGTTGACGACGCCTGTGTCGATTTCCCCGACAGCCTCGGGTTCGTCCACGTCCAGCGGAGGTTCGGGCGGTTCCGGTGGTGGCGGCGGTGGCGCCGCTGCCGCCGGCGGCGAGGCGTCGTCGGGTACGTCCGGGTCGTCGGGGGCGTCGAGCAGCGGTGCCTCGAGCAGCGCCGCTCCCAGCGGTCAGCCGGTCGCTGCGGGACAGTGCCCGGACCAGTCGCTGGCCATCAAGGTGGCGGCAGACAAGCCGACGTACCTGCCCGGTGAGGAGCCGAGCTTCACGACGGTCGTCACCAACATCGGCACCACGCCGTGCGAACGCGATCTGGGCAGCAGCCTGCAGCAGGTGCTCGTCTACACGATCGACGGCGCGGTGCGCCTGTGGTCCAACATCGACTGCTTCCCGCAGTCCGCGGCCGATGTGCGCACTCTCGCCGCGGGCGAGCAGGCCCAGTTCACCGTGAAGTGGTCGGCCAAGACGTCCGCCCCGGACTGCCTGACGCAGCCGGAACCCCAGCGTGATCCGGTGGGGCCCGGCGCGTACACGGTGGTCGGGCAGCTCGGTCAGCTCCGCAGTGCGCCGGAGCCGTTCAACCTCAGCTGATTCTCGGTGCGGGGTCGACGCGTGAGCGTCGATCGAATTCCTTGTCGAGCTCGGTGAGGTCGGGGTCGGCGAGCAGCGCCGCGAGCAGGATGCGGGCCTGACCTGCTCTGAGGTCGGTGGAGAACAGCGCCCCCGCCGAGACGAGGTCGTGTCCGCCGCCCCCGCCGCCATAGGTGGCGGAGGCCGGGCCGTGCGGCACCCGGGTGGTGACCACGACCGGGATTCCGGCGGACGTGCAGTCCCGGACCGCCTCGACGATCGCGGGGTTCGCGTTCCCGGACCCGAGCCCGTCGATCACCAGCCCCCGGGCTCCGGCCGCGATGCACGCGTCGAACTGGACGCGGTCCGCGCCCGGATAGGCGGCCACGATGTCGACGCGGGTTCCGGAGATCGGATGCCACGACAGCGGATCGAGACGGTGCGGCAGCAGGTCGCCGGTGGGGTGGACGGATCGGAACGCGTCCAGGGACGTCGTGTCCGCCTTGCGCGTTCCGGACGCCCGGTGCAGGACACCTCCGAACGCGATGAGGACACCCGCTCCGCGCAGGGCCGGGTTCGTTCCCGCGACGATCGCGTCGGCCAGGTTGGCGCGGGCGTCGGATTCCGGATGGTCGAAGGTGCGCTGCGCACCCGTGAAGACCACCGGCCGCGGGTCGTCGTGGTGGAGGTCGACCAGGAAAGCGGTCTCCTCCATGGTGTCCGTTCCGTGTAGGACGACCACCGCGTCGAGATCGGGGTCGCTCAGCTCCGAGGTGACGGTGTCGCGGACCCGGTCCATGTCGGCGAACGTCATGCTCGAACTGTCCTTCGACATCACGTCGACGACACGGATTTCCCTTCCGGTCCGGGTGCTGCCCAGCAGATCGGAGCCTGCGACCGCGGGCCTGCTGACACCCTGCCCGTCCCGCGTGCTGGCGATGGTGCCTCCGGTGGTGACGACGGCGACTTTCGGCACTGTTGTCCTTCCTGCTAGGCGTTGGGGCGGTCGGATGCCAGGGTCCGGATGCGGTTCCTCGCGCCGTACCATCCGATCACCAGCAGCGGGGCGATGATCGCGATGGATCCGACGGTCCAGGTTCCGACCGGGTGATCGAACGCCATCAGTATGACGACGCATCCGAGGAACACCAGAGTGAGGAGACCGGTGTAGGGGGCGCCGAACATCCGGAAGCCGGGACGGGTGAGGGTGCCGTCCTTCGCGAGTTTCCACAGTTTCAGCTGGCACAGAACGATGACGGCCCAGGCGCTGATGATCCCGAGTGCGGCGAGGTTCAGAACGATCTCGAATGCCTGCGTGGGAACGACGGCGTTGAGTCCGACGCCGAGCAGGATGACGAATCCGGTGAGGGCGATGCCGCCGTACGGTACTCCGGCCTTGTTCATCCGGGCGGCGAACGACGGCGCCGACCCGGCCATGGCCATCGAATGCAGTATTCGTCCGGTGGAGTACAGACCGGCGTTGAGAGACGACAACGCGGCCGTGAGCACCACGAGGTTCATGATCGCGTCGGCGCCCTGCACGTTGATGGAACCGAAGAACGTGACGAACGGGCTTTCGCCTGCGTGGTACTCGGTGTAGGGGAGCAGCAGCGACAGCAGCAGCACGGATCCGACGTAGAAGACGAGGATCCGGATGATGACCGTGTTGATCGCCTTGGGAATGACCTTCTGCGGGTTCTTCGTCTCGCCGGCGGTGGTGCCGACGAGTTCGATCGAGGCGTACGCGAACACGACGCCCTGGATCACCACGACCGCGGGCAGCAGGCCGTTGGGGAAGAGTCCGCCGTTGTCGGTGATCATGCTGAATCCCGAGGTGTGGCCTTCGATCGGCGTCCCGAACAGCACGAAATAGATGCCGAAGCAAAGGAACGCGGCCAAGGCGACGACCTTGATGAGCGCGAACCAGAATTCCAGTTCGCCGAACACCTTGACGGACACGAGGTTCAGCCCGAGGACGAGCACGACGGCGGCCAGGGCGAAGACCCATTGGTCGACGTTCCCGAGCGGTGCCCAGTACTTCTTGAAGAAGTTCATGTACAGAGCGACGGCGGTGACGTCGACGACGGCCGTCATCGCCCAGTTCATCCAGTACAACCAGCCCGCGGCGAAGGCCATCTTCTCGCCGAAGAATTCGCGGGAGTACGACACGAACGACCCGGAGGTGGGCCGGTGCATGACGAGTTCGCCGAGGGCCCGCAGGATCAGGAAGGCGAAGAACCCGCAGAGGGCGTAGACGAGGACGAGTGCGGGCCCGGCCTGCTGGAGGCGTCCGCCTGCGCCCATGAACAGGCCGGTGCCGATCGCACCGCCGATCGCGATCATCTGGATCTGTCTCGGGCCGAGCGCTTTCCGGTAGCCGAGATCTTCCTCGACGAAGATGTCTCCCGAGGTGTCGTCCTTCTCGATCGTCACGAGACCACCTCCGCGGTCGCGGCGACGGGCATCTGGCGTGGCGAACCGGACGCTCTCAGGTTGGCGAGATGCTCGGGGCTCAGGAGCCGGTCGAGTTCGTCCCGGTCGAGCAGGCCCGCCTCGATCACGAGGTCCGCGACCCTGCGGCCGGAGATCAGGGCCTCCTGCGCGATCCGGGTCGAGGCGGTGTACCCGATGTACGGGTTGAGTGCGGTGACGAGCCCGATCGAGTCCTCGACCCGGGCCCGCAGCAGATCGGCGTTGGCCGTGATGCCGAGCACGCAGCGGTCGGCCAGGATCCGGCAGGCGGCGCCGAGGTGGCGCATCCCCTCGGACAGGGAGTGCACGATGATCGGTTCGAACGCGTTGAGTTGCAGTTGGCCGGATTCGGCGGCCATCGTGATGGTGACGTCGTTGCCGATGACCTCGTAGGCCACCTGATTGAGGACTTCGGGGATCACCGGATTGACCTTGCCGGGCATGATCGATGAACCGGCCTGTACCGGGGGGAGATTGATCTCGTTCAGGCCCGCGCGCGGTCCCGACGACAGCAGGCGGAGGTCGTTGCACACCTTGGACAGCTTGACGGCGATCCGCTTGAGCACGCCGGAGAGGTGGACGAACTGACCGACGTCCTGGGTGGCCTCGACCAGGTCCGTTGCGAGCACGAGGGGGAGTCCGGTGAGTTCCCGCAGTGTGTCGCAGGCGGCCTCGGCATAGCCGGCGGGCGCGTTCAGGCCCGTGCCGATGGCGGTGGCGCCGAGGTTGATCTCGTGGACGAGGAGAGCGGCCTCGCCGAGGCGGGCGCGGTCCTCGTCGATCATCACCGAGTAGGTGGCGAATTCCTGGCCGAGCGTCATCGGCACCGCGTCCTGGAGTTGGGTACGCCCCATCTTCACGGTGTCGGCGAACTCCACGGCCTTGGTCGCGAAGGCCTCCTGCAGGACCCGCAGTGCGTCGAGGAGGTCGTCGATCGCAAAGATCGTCGCGATGTTGACCGCGGTGGGGTAGACGTCGTTGGTCGACTGGCTGAGGTTCACGTGCTCGTTGGGGTGGAGTTCCGCGTAGTCCCCGCGTCCGTGGCCGAGGATCTCGAGCGCCCGGTTGGCGATCACCTCGTTGGCGTTCATGTTGGTCGACGTGCCGGCGCCGCCCTGGATGACGTCGACGACGAACTGCTCGTGCCAGCGGCCGTCGACGATCTCCCGGCATGCCTGCCCGATCGCGTCGGCGCGGCGGCGATCGAGGATCCCGAGTTTCTCGTTGGCGCTCGCCGCGGCCCATTTGACGTATGCGAGTCCACGGATCAGACAGGGGTTGGTGGAGATGGTGCGACCGGTGATCGGGAAATTCTCGACGGCCCGCAGCGTGTGGATTCCCCAGTAGGAATCCGCAGGCACTTGGCGGTCGCCGAGCAGATCGTGTTCTGTTCGCGTTTCGAGCACTTGATCAATTCCTCACGGGGATTCGCGCGAGCGTTGCTCTGCACGGATGCGGTGGACGGAGTCTGCTGCTCGAAGAGGGTAGATTCTCGGTCGAGCCACCCGGCTATCCACCTGCCAGGCTGTCAGACAGGTGCAATTGTTACCTCGCTCACTCGCAGCCGTCAACCCGGGGCCCGCGCCGTGTTGACGTCGTCGCGGGGAAGTGAGCAGAATATCCCCATGAACCTGTCAGACAGCTGGGCAGCCAGGCGTCCTGTCACGGCGCGGGTCAGTGCCGCCGAGGCGGTCCTCGCGGATCTTCGTGACGCGATCACCTCGGGTGAGCTGTCGGTCGGTGAGCGACTTCCGTCCGAAGCGTCCCTCGCGGCGCGGCACGGAGTCAGCAGATCGGTGATCCGGGAGGCCCTGCGTTCCTGCCACGCGCTCGGACTCACGGAGACGAAATCGGGCCTCGGGACATTCGTCGTCAGCGATTCGATCGCCCGCGACCTCGACTTCGGAAACTACGCGGCCAACGAACTCGTCGAGGCGCGCCCCCACGTCGAGATTCCCGCCGCCGGATGGGCGGCGCAGCGGCACACCGCCGAAGATCTCGCCGCCCTGCGTGGCCTGGTGGACCAGATGCGGGACGAGGACGACCCGCTCGTGTGGGTCTCGCTGGATGCGCAGTTCCACGCGTACATCGCCCGGACGAGCCGGAACCGCGTATTCGAATCCGTGATCGTCGACATCCGCGAAGCCCTCACCCGCCAGTCCGAAACGCTGAATCTGGTTGCGGGACGGCAGCAGAAGTCGAACGACGAGCACGACCGGATCGTGGACGGCATCGCATCCGGAAACTACGACAAGGCGGCCCGCGCCATGGCCGAGCACCTGGACGCGGTGCGGGTCGCACTGGAATCCGTGGTCGGAGAAGGCAGCCCGGACCGCCGACGGTGAGCTGCGACCGCCGACGGTCAGTCGTACGGGCCGGAGATCGACGTCTCGGCGAGCCGGGACAGGCCCTCGCGGATGTGGCGCGCCCACAGCCCGCCGATCCCCTCCACCGACTGCAGGTCGGCGGCCGTCGCGGCCAGCAGCGACTGTAGCGTGCCGAACGAGCCGACCAGCCGGTGAATCTGGTTGAACTGCAACCGGGGAACGCGAGTCAGGACGCGGTAGCCGCGGGGGCTCATCGGCGCCTCGAGCGCCTCGATGGTGCCCGGGTAGCCGAACGCCCGCGCCAGCGTCGTGAGGTCGAGAAGATCTGCGTCCGTGATCCTGTCGAGCGCGGTGAGCGACTTCTCGACGTCCTCCGCGGGCGCCGGGCCCGAACCGGCCAGATAGTCGCGCACGATGAGTTCCCTCGCCACGTCGTTGTCGCCGACGAGTTCCTCGAGTTGCAGTGCGAGCTGCCGCCCGTCCGTCCCGAGTTCGAGCACGTCCTGCTCGATCTCCACGGACACGCGCCGCACCATCTCCAGGCGCTGCACCACGGTCAGGGCGTCGCGGAGCGTGACGAAATCCTCGATCTCCACCACCGACAGCTGGCGGGTCACCTCGTCGAGCCGCGCCTTGTACCGCTCGAGGGTGGCCACCGCCTGATTGGCGCGCGACAGGATCGTCGCGGACCCGTCGATGACGTGCCGGATGCCGCCGACGTACACGCTGACGATGCTCATCGACTGGCTGACCGACACCACCGGGTACCCGGTCTGCATCGCCGTCCGCTCGGCGGCGCGGTGACGGGTGCCGGACTCGACGGTCGGGATCTTGTGGTCGGGCACCAACTGGACGTTGGCGCGGACGATGCGGGACCCGTCGGTGGACAGCACCACGGCGCCGTCCATCTTCGACAGCTCACGCAGGCGGGTCGGGGCGAACTCCACGTCCAGTTCGAAGCCGCCGTCGCAGATCTCTTCCATCTGCTCGTCGTAGCCGAGGACGATCAACGCACCCGTTCGGCCGCGCAGAATGCGTTCCAGACCGTCGCGAAGTGCAGTTCCGGGAGCCAGCCGGGCAATCGTTTCGCGCAGTGCAGACGACGACTCGGCATCGTTCATCGCGCAATACTCCCGCTGAGGTAGACGTCACTTGTCGGGGACCGCCGCGCGAACACGTCCGGACCCGCGTTTAGATTACCTATCCATGAGTGGTACCTGGACTTTGCCCGACGACCTGACCCTGCCCGGCCGGGTCGGAAGCTTTCCCGCCGCAGGTCAGCCGGTGCCGCACCACTGGTCGAGGTGCTTCGGGTGCGGAGACCAGTCGCCCGCCGGGATGTCGATGAGCTTCACCGCCGGGGACGGTCTCGACGTGTGGGGGCGGCTCGAGGTGGCACCCCGCTACCAGGGCGGTCCTGGGGTGATCCACGGCGGCATCCTCTCGACCGCGTTCGACGAGGCGCAGGGCATGGTGTGCCGGTCCATCGTCGACGGACCGGTGGTCACGGGACATCTCGAGATCGACTTCGCCAGGCCCATACCGCTGGGTTCCGTCCTCGAATTCCATGCGCGGATCGACGGGTCGATCCGCCGCAAGGTCTATACGAGCGCCGAGGCGCGCATCGTCGAGGGGCCCACCGCCGACCCCGGCGTGGTGGTGGCGACGTCGCGGGGGTTGTTCCTCACCGTCACGGCCGAACACTTCGAGAAGACGAAGGACTTCGTGGACGGCGTGCCGGAGCGCCCGTTCGGAACGTCGTCGATCTGAGCGTCGGCGTCACCGCAGCGACGCGATCGCCGCTCCCAGGTTCCCGACCTCGGTGACCTTCATGCCCTTCGGCGCGGCCCCGGAGTCGAGGGGAACGATCGCGCGGGTGAACCCGAGGCGGTGCGCCTCGGCGAGCCTGCGCCCGACGCCGGGCACCCGGCGAACCTCGCCGGCCAGTCCCACTTCGCCGAGGATCACGAGCCCGTCGGGAACGGGACGGTCCTTCACCGCGGACGCGACGGCGAGGGCCAGCGCCAGGTCGGCGGACGGCTCGGTCATCCGCATTCCGCCGACGGTGGCGGCGTAGACGTCGTTCTTCGCGATCGGCACCCCGCACCGGCGGTCGAGCACGGCCAGGACCATGGCCACCCGGGCGCTGTCGAGTCCGCTGACGGCGCGGCGGGGCGCGGGCATGGACGTGGCGGCGACGAGTGCCTGCACCTCACCGAGAAGGGGCCGCTTGCCGTCCATCATGACGGTGACGGCGGTTCCGGGAACGGCTTCGGCACGGTGGTGGAGGAACAGTCCGGACGGGTCGCTGATACCGGCGATGCCGTCTTCGCGCAGTTCGAAGCAACCGACCTCTTCGGCGGCACCGAACCGGTTCTTGACGCCGCGCACCATCCGCAGCGTCGAATGCTTGTCGCCCTCGAAGTGCAGCACCACGTCGACGAGATGCTCGAGCGACCGCGGACCGGCCACCGCACCGTCCTTGGTGACGTGGCCGATGAGGAGCACCGGCACCCCGCTGGCCTTCGCGAGGGAGGTGAGGGCGCTGGTGACAGCCTTCACCTGGGTGACGCCGCCGACCACGCCGTCGACGTCGGCGGCCAGCATGGTCTGCACGGAGTCGACGATCAGCAGGGTGGGACGCACCTGCTCGACGTGACCGAGGATGGTCGCGAGATCGGACTCGGCGGCGAGATAGACCCGCTCGTGGACGGCGCCGGTACGGTCGGCCCGCAGTCGCACCTGACCGGCGGATTCCTCACCGGTGACGTAGAGCGACCGGTCGTCCGGGCTGCGCCGGGCCCACTGGTGGACCACCTCGAGAAGCAGGGTCGACTTGCCGACGCCGGGTTCGCCGGCGAGGAGAACGACGGAACCGGGCACCACACCGCCGCCGAGGACACGGTCGAGTTCGTCGATGCCGGTGGCCTTGGCGCGGGTGGACGTGCTGTCGATCCGCGTGATCGGAGTGGCGGGGGTCGACGGAAGGACCGCTCCGGCTCCGGCTTTCGCGAGCGAGGCGCCGGGGCGGCTCGCGACGGACGCGACGATCGGGGCCTCGTCCATCGAACCCCAGCTACCGCATTCGGGGCACCGCCCGACCCATTTGGGAACCGTGCACTGGCACGACGAGCAGCGGAAGCTGGATTTGAGTTTGGCCACCGGGCCAGCCTAGGTATCGGGTCCGACAGCGGACCCGGGCCGGCTGCTAGTGTCCGCCGCCCTCGGCTTCGGTTCCGGGCGACTTGTCGGAGACGTGCCGCTCGGTCTCGTGGCCGGCGTCGACGGGAACGGACACGGTGATGTCCCCGGCCTTCTCGAACGCGAACGTGACGGGGAAGGTGAGGCCCGGGCGGACGCCTTCCTTCAGGCTGTTCAGCGTCACCAGGACGACGTCGGTCGGCGCGTCGGCGGTCTCGCCCGTCTCGGCGGCGGCGTCCGCGCCGGCTTCGGCGTCCCCGAGCGGCAGGCCGGCGACGAGTGCGCTCTGCGGCGGAATCTCGAGTCCGCCGGACTTCTCGCCGAGCGTGACGGACTGCGCGAAGTCGGTGCTGATGCGGGTCAGCTTGTCCGGGGTGTCCTCGTTGTTGTTGATCGCGGTGAACGCGAGGACGGCGTTGCTGCCCGGCTCGAGGCTGTACTCGGCGGAGTCGGGGTAGACGACGTGCACGTTGCGCAGGGCGATCGACCCGGCCTCCGCGCTGTTGCCGTTGACCGCGGCGACCTGACTCGACGTCTGGGTGATCTGGCCCGCACTGCACGCGGACAGCGCGAGGGCCGCGCCGGCAGCGAGAGCGACGGCGGTAGCGACTCGGCGAGTCGACTTGTCGAGAGCAGTCACGAGTTGTCCTCCGGTGTCAGGTTCGCACTTCAACTAGGCAGAGTAGTAGTTCGCCCGCGTGGCCTGCTCGCTGGGTACTCACAATGGTTGTCTGCGTGCGGTTTCGGTGCCGGAGAACGGCCTTATCGGGGTGTCCGGAATGCACGTATCAGGACCCCTGTCAACCCCTAGGGTCAGGCCATGATGCCCCTGACCTGCACCGTTGATGCGACCAGGATCCGGACACGTGTTAAACTCGAATGATCGAAAGGGGCACGGGACAGATGATTTTTAAGGTCGGAGACACCGTCGTATACCCCCATCACGGTGCGGCGCTGATCGAAGCAATTGAAACCCGCACCATCAAGGGTGAGCAGAAGGAATATCTCGTTCTCAAGGTTGCTCAGGGCGATCTCACCGTACGGGTTCCCGCAGACAACGCAGAGTACGTGGGCGTACGCGACGTCGTCGGCCAGGAAGGTCTCGACAAGGTCTTCCAGGTACTGCGGGCTCCGCACACCGAAGAACCCACCAACTGGTCACGCCGCTACAAGGCGAATCTCGAAAAGCTCGCGTCCGGTGACGTCAACAAGGTTGCCGAGGTCGTTCGTGACCTGTGGCGTCGTGAGCAGGACCGCGGGCTGTCCGCGGGAGAGAAGCGCATGCTCGCGAAGGCGCGGCAGATCCTCGTCGGCGAACTCGCGCTGGCCGAAGGCACCGACAGCGACAAGGCCGAGACCATCCTCGACGAGGTCCTCGCGGCCGCGTCCTAGACAGTCGCGATACACGCAGTGGCCGAGGGAAGAGGTCCTGTAGTCGCGCTGGTTCCCGCCGCAGGTCAGGGAGTGCGTTTGGGCGAGAACAAGCCCAAGGCATTCGTTGATCTCGGTGGGACGACCATGCTGACACGCGCGGTCGACGGGCTCCTGCAGTCGGGGGCTGTCGACCGCGTCGTCGTGATCGTGCCGGAAGAACTCGTCGAGTCGACGCGCAACCTCCTCCCCGGTGACGTCACCGTCGTGGCCGGCGGCAGTGAGCGGACCGATTCGGTTCGCGCCGGACTCGCCGTCGCCGACGACGCCGAATACGTCCTCGTGCACGACGCCGCCCGCGCTCTGACGCCGCCGTCGCTCATCGCACGAGTTGTCGCGGAGTTGCGGTGCGGCCGCACCGCGGTCATCCCCGTCCTCCCGGTGGCGGACACCATCAAGACCGTCGACGTTCTCGGCGCGGTCACCGGCACACCCGAACGGTCCGAACTGCGGGCCGTGCAGACTCCGCAGGGTTTCACCGCGGAACTGCTGCGCCGCGCGTACGCCGCCGCCGACGGCATCGCCACGGACGACGCCGGCCTGGTGGAGCGGCTCGGCGAACGGGTCCGCAGCATCGTCGGCGAACCCACAGCATTCAAGATCACCACGCCGCTGGACCTCGTGCTGGCCCGCGCGCTGGTGGAAGAGGGAGCGCGCTAGTGCGAGTCGGAATCGGGACGGACGTCCACCCGATCGAGCAGGGACGGCCGTGTTGGATGGCAGGTCTGCTGTTCGAGGGCGAGAACGGCTGCGCGGGTCATTCCGACGGCGACGTGGCCGTCCACGCACTCTGTGACGCGCTGCTCTCCGCCGCCGGCCTCGGCGATCTCGGCTCCGTCTTCGGAACCGGCAGGCCCGAGTGGTCCGGGGTGAGCGGCGCCGCGATGCTCGCGGAGGTCCGCCGACTCCTGGAGGAGGACGACTTCGGTGTCGCCAACGCCGCGGTCCAGGTGATCGGGAACCGGCCGAAGATCGGCCCGCGCCGGGACGAGGCGCAGAAGGTGCTCAGCGACATTCTGGGAGCGCCGGTTTCGGTGTCCGCGACCACCACGGACGGGCTCGGTCTCACCGGGCGCGGCGAGGGGATCGCCGCGATGGCCACCGCATTGGTCATTCCCGATCGAAGCGCCAGGTAGGATCGCTGGTCGTGACCCTGCGCCTATTCGACACCGAGACGCGGGCCTTGCGTGACTTCGCTCCGCTGGCCCCTGGACACGCATCGGTGTACCTGTGTGGCGCCACGGTGCAGGGCGACCCCCATATCGGTCACGTACGCAGCGGAGTCGCCTTCGACGTGCTGCGACGCTGGCTGCTCGCCCACGACTACGACGTGGCGTTCGTCCGCAATGTCACGGACATCGAAGACAAGATCCTGAACAAGGCCGCCGAGGCGGGCAGGCCGTGGTGGGAGTGGGCCGCCACGTTCGAGCGGTCCTTCACGTGGGCCTACCAGCAACTGGGTGTGCTGCCGCCGTCCGTCGAACCGCGCGCCACCGGGCACATCACGCAGATGGTCGAGATGATGCAGCGCCTCATCGACAACGGCCACGCGTACGCGGCGGGTGGCGACGTCTACTTCGACGTCCGCAGCTACCCCCGGTACGGCAGCCTGTCCGGGCACAAACTCGACGACGTGCACCAGGGCGAGAGCGCCGGCGAATGCAAGCGCGACCCCCGCGACTTCACGCTGTGGAAGGCGGAGAAGCCGGGCGAGCCGTCGTGGCCGACGCCGTGGGGCCGCGGCAGGCCGGGCTGGCACCTCGAGTGCTCGGCGATGGCCGAGTTCTATCTCGGGGCGGCGTTCGACATCCACTGCGGTGGCCTCGACCTGGTGTTCCCGCACCACGAGAACGAGATCGCGCAGGCCAAGTGCGCCGGCGACGACTTCGCGCAGTACTGGCTGCACAACGGCTGGGTCACCATGGGTGGCGAGAAGATGTCGAAATCGCTCGGCAACGTTCTCTCCGTGCCGAACGTCCTGAAAAAGGTTCGGCCGCAAGAGCTTCGGTACTATCTCGGCAGTGCCCACTACCGGTCGATGCTCGAGTACTCCGACACCGCGCTCGACGAGGGCGCGGCCGCGTACCGCCGCATCGAATCGTTCGTCACGCGCACGCAGGAGCGCGCCGGTGAGGTCGAGGTCGGCCGGTGGACGGCCGCGTTCGCTCGCGCGCTCGACGACGACCTCGCCGTCCCCGCCGCGCTCGCCGAGGTGCACGGCAAGGTCCGCGAGGGCAACATCGCGCTCGACGGGGGAGATCTCGAGGGTGCGCGCGCGATCGCGTCGCAGGTCCGGGCCATGCTCGGAATCCTCGGCGTCGACCCGCTGGACGAGCACTGGACTCAGGAGACCGCGGACGCGTCCGCGGCAACCGATGCCCTGGACGTTCTGGTCCGGGCCGAACTCGAGCGCAGGCAGACTGCCCGCGCCGAGAAGAACTGGGCTGTGGCCGACGAGGTGCGTGACCGTCTCATCCGGGCGGGCATCGAGGTCACCGATACCCCCAACGGGCCCGAGTGGTCACTCAAGGCAGGACAGTAGTAATGGCTGGAAATTCGAGTAGGCGCGGAGCCGTCCGCAAGGCCGGTACCAAGAAGGGGCAGGTCGCCGGTTCCGGTGGGCAGCGGCGCAAGGGG
The DNA here is from genome assembly GCF_042673295.1 of Rhodococcus sp. NPDC057014. Taxonomy (NCBI): domain Bacteria; kingdom Bacillati; phylum Actinomycetota; class Actinomycetes; order Mycobacteriales; family Nocardiaceae; genus Rhodococcus; species Rhodococcus sp. NPDC057014. The sequence continues at coordinate 16,168 of NZ_JBHUSF010000040.1, read as the reverse complement.
CTGGAAGGCCGTGGTGCCACGCCGCCCGCGGAGGCCCGAACCAAGCATCCCGCCGCCAAGCGGGCCGCCCGCGCCGCCCGGGACGCCGAGAAGCAGCCGGGCCGCGGTCGTCAGACCGCCGGTCGCAAGGTGCTCGACGGCCCCGAGACCGTGCTGGGCCGCAACCCCGTCGTCGAGTGCCTGCGCGCCGGTGTTCCCGCGACCGCACTGTACGTCGCGGTCGGGACCGAGAGCGACGACCGACTGAAGGAATCCGTCCAGCGCGCGGCCGACGCGGGCATCTCCATCCTCGAGGTTCCCCGCACGGATCTCGACCGGCTCAGCGCCAACGGCATGCACCAAGGCGTCGCGTTGCAGGTGCCGCCGTACCGCTACGCGCACCCCGACGACCTGATCGCGGAGGCTCGCAAGCACCAGGAGGCGCCGCTGCTGGTGGCCCTCGACAACATCACCGACCCCCGCAACCTCGGTGCCGTCGTCCGGTCGGTGGCCGCGTTCGGTGGTCACGGCGTGGTAATCCCCGAGCGGCGCAGTGCGTCGGTCACGGCGGTGGCGTGGCGCACGAGCGCCGGTGCCGCGGCGCGACTGCCGATCGCCCGCGCCACCAATCTCACTCGCACGCTGAAGGACTGGGCGTCCAAGGGCGTCCAGGTGGTCGGGCTCGACGCGGGTGGCGACACCACGCTCGACGAGTTCGACGGCAGCGGCCCGGTGGTCGTCGTGGTCGGCTCGGAGGGCAAGGGACTGTCGCGTCTGGTGCGCGAGAACTGCGACGCCATCCTCAGCATCCCGATGGCGGGCCCCGTCGAATCGCTCAACGCGTCCGTCGCCGCGGGTGTCGTGCTCGCCGATATCGCCCGTCGTCGCCGGGGTTAGTTTTCCGCCCCGATCACTTCGGGATCGGCGACGTCACCACCCGGTGGAAGCGCACCCGGTGTCCGGGCCGCAGCTGCGCGGCCATCGGCAGGTCGGCCTCGGCGACCACGGCGATCACCGGGTAGCCGCCCGTCACCGGATGGTCGGCGAGGAACAGGATCGGCTGACCGTTCGGGGGCACCTGCAGGGCGCCCGCCACCATGGCCTCGCTCGGCATCTCGTCCCGCACGGATCGATGCAGCGCTCCCGGGCCCTCGAGTCGCGCCCCCACCCGGTTGGTGTCGGAACTGACCGTCCACGTCTCGCGGAGAAGGGCGTCGACGGACGCGGGCGTGAACCAGTCGTCCCGCGGTCCGAGGCGGACCCGCATCGTCAACGGATCCTCGGGGGTGACGGGTGGCGGGATGATCTCGTCCGCGGGCCAGTCGCCGGCATCCGCACCCACGAGCAACCGGTCGCCCTCGGCGACGGGATCGGGGCCGAGGCCCGACAGCGTGTCGGTGGACCGGCTCCCCATCACCGCGGGCACGTCGAACCCTCCCCGCACCGCGACGTAACTGCGCAGCCCCTCGGTCGCGAACGCGATCTCCAGTAGATCCCCCGTGTCCAGGTGGAGCATCGTGTAGTCGGGTCGGGGTTCGGAATTGACGGTGACGGGATTGCGGGCGCCCGTGACGGCGACGGAGACGGTCCCGGCCGCCCGCACGGCGAGCCCGCCGAGCGTGACCTCCAGTGTGGCTGCTCCGGAGTGGTTGCCCACCAACCTGTTTGCGCTGTCGTGCGCCTCGCGGTCGGCGGCACCCGACTCACCGACACCAATGGACGCATAGCCGGGGCGGCCGCGATCCTGCACGGTGGTGAACGGTCCGGTGCGCACGACCTCGAGCCAAGCCATCGTCCGATTGTCCCGCATCCCCGCGTCGTCTGGATACGCTCTCGACCATGTTGACCGCGACTCTGTACGGCCTCGGCACGGCCGTGCCCCTGCTGATCGGTGCCGTCGTCGGGCTGCGCTACGACCTGCCGCGGCCGGTCCTCGCGGCACTCATGGCGTTCGGTGCGGGAACGATGGTGGCCGCCGTGTCCACCGAATTGTTCCAGCCCGCGTTCGAGACCGAAGGGATCTGGACGGCAGGCGCGGCCCTGTTCACGGGGGCACTCGTCTACGTGGTCGCAGACCGGCTCATCGAGCAGAAGCTCGGTGCCGGCGCTCTCGGCTGGGCGTTGATGCTCGGCGCGCTGCTCGACGGCATCCCCGAGAACACCGCCCTCGGGGTGACGATCAGCAGTGCGGGCGGGGTGGTGCTGCTCGTCGCCGTCGCGGTCGGAAACGTACCCGAGGCGGTCGCGGGCGCGGCGTCCATGCGGTCACAGCCGCACTTCAGCCGCGGCCGCGCCCTGTCGGTGTGGGTGGCCACCGCCGTCTTGCTGGTGCTGGTGGTGATCGGTGCCGACGCCGTGTCCGACACCATCTCCGACGGCACCATCGCGACCATCCAGGCGTTCGCCGGTGGCGCGACAATCGCCGTCCTCGCGGACTCGCTGATGCCCGAGGCCTACCGGGAAGGCGGGTGGTGGGTCGGGTTGTCCACCGCGCTCGGGTTCCTCGTCGCGTTCGGGCTCGGCGCCTAGTCCGCTCAGGCGGGCAGGGTTGCGACCGGGTAGCCGTGCGCGGCAGCGACTTCGGTGGACAGCAGCGTGCCGTCGTGGGTGGACAGGCCTGCGGCGAGGCCGGGGACGGTCGCGGTCGCTTCCTGCCAGCCCTTGTCGGCGAGCGCGACGACGTAGGGAAGGGTGGCGTTGGTGAGGGCGTAGGTGGAGGTGCGGGGGACGGCGCCGGGCATGTTGGCGACGCAGTAGAACACCGAGTCGTGGACCTGGTAGGTGGGTTCGGCGTGGGTGGTAGGCCGTGAGTCCTCGAAGCAGCCGCCCTGGTCGATGGCGATGTCGACGAGCACCGAACCGGGCTTCATCCGGGAGACCAGGTTGTTGGATACGAGGGTGGGGGCCTTGGCTCCGGGGACGAGGACGGCTCCGATGACTAGGTCGGCGTCGAGGACGGCCTGCTCGAGTTCGAGGCTGTTGGAAACGATGCTCTTGACCTGGCCGTGGTACTGGGCGTCGATCTCCCGCAGCCGCGCGATGGACAGGTCGAGGACGGTGACGTCGGCGTGCATGCCGTGCGCGATGGCGATCGCGTTCTTGCCGGAGACACCGGCGCCGATGACGACGACCTTGGCCGGTCGCACCCCGGGGACACCGCCCATCAGAACGCCGCGGCCGCCGCCCTGGCGCATCAGGTGGTAGGCGCCGGCCTGCGGGGCGAGGCGTCCGGCGACCTCGCTCATCGGGGCGAGCAGCGGCAGCGAGCCGTCGGCGCCGGTGACGGTTTCGTAGGCGATGGAGGTGGTCTTCGACGCCAGCAGGGCGTCGGTGCAGTCCTTGGATGCGGCGAGGTGCAGGTAGGTGAACAGCACCTGGTCCTGGCGGAGGCGGGGGTATTCCTCGGCGATGGGTTCCTTGACCTTCAGCAGCAGGTCGGCACTTTCCCACACCTGATCGGCGGTCTCGAGGATCTGAGCGCCTGCGGCTTTGAAGTCTGCGTCGGCGAAGGACGAGCCGACCCCGGCGCCGGTTTCGATGATCACCTCGTGGCCGCGGCCGACGAGTTCGTGGACACCGGCGGGGGTGATGGCCACCCGGTATTCGTGGTTCTTGATCTCGCGGGGGATGCCGATCTTCATGAGAACTCCGTGCTGTTGGAAATTCGATTGGTAGGAGCCAATGGTGAAGAAAGCGATCATTCATGCCAATAGTTCTGAATATAATTCTCAAGATTGGGGTTCCGGCTCGCGACCATTCGGCCGTCGGCGGCCTGAGCCGGTTCTCGTCGAACGATGTTCGAGAGCGGCTCCGCCCCGTGAGTACTTGTTAACCGCCCGCCGTTAATAAGTACTCACGGGCGGCGGAGCTGCAGGATCAGCATGGCCGTGTGCAGCGACGTCCGGGACTCGGCGTCGTCGAGGTCGACACCGAGCAGACGCTCGATCGTGGCGAGCTTCGCGTAGAGCGTGGGGCGCGAGAGGTGGAGCCTCTTCGCGAGTTCCGTCTTGTTGCCGCCGAGTTCGAGGAAGCTCCGCAGGACTTCGACGCTGTCGCCACCGTGGCGCGCCCGATGCTCCAGCAGGCCGCGGAGTTCGGTCTCGGCGAACGCCTGCACCCGCGGATCGGTCCGGATCAGGGCGAGGAGACCGCGCAACCGGATGTCGGCTGCCCGGTGAAAGGCCTTGTCGTCCGGCGGCAACGACAGCGCGACGTCGGCGATGTGCGCGGATTCCGCGAGGCCGCCGGCGGCGTCGAGGAGCCGGGTCGATTCGGGGCCGACGCCGATCGTGCAGTGCAGGACGCCGTCGAGCCGGGTGAGTGCGGCGCGGATCGCCCCGCAGAGTTCGGTCAGCGCGCCGGGTGTGGACGCCGGCGGATGGGACAGGAGTAGGTCGATCTGCCCGGCCCGGGTGTTCGCGGTCAGTGCCGTCTGCCGCGACGTCCGGACCGCGTGACGCACGGCGTCGAGCATGGTGATCCGGCGTCGCTGGGCCAGAACCTGGTCGGCGCTGGCGGTTTCGCCGACCCGGACCGTCATCGGCAGGTACGTCAGTGCCGGCCGGAGGCCGAGTGCGTGGGCGCGCGCGGTCGCCTCGGCCTCGTCCTGGATGCGTCCGCGGCGGAGTTCGTCGATCAGCCCGCTCTGGGCCTGCTGCTCGAGCGCGGTCCGGTCCTGTTCGACCATGCGGTGCAGTGCGAGCGCCTGGGCCGCGCGTTCGAGGGTCATCCGCGCACGACCTTCCGCGGCGACGGGGCGGGGGGCGACGAGTCGTCCCCATTCCTGCCGATGCGCGCCGACGGGCGTCGTCGTCCACGACTCGGGCCCGTCGACCGCGGTCTGATGCGACACAGGTGTCAGCCGCGACCGGCGTTCCCACTCGGCGAGGAGGTCCGCCGTCGCGGTGCCCTGCGCCGCGAACGCCAGCACCTGCCGGTTGAGGTCTTCGAGCACGATCGGGGCGCCGAGCATGCCGGCCGCGGCGTCGACGATCTCGCCGAGCGACGCCCGCTTCATGCTGAGGTCGGTGAAGACCTCGTGGGCGTGCCGTGCGAACGCGACCTCGTCGTACTGCTCTGCGACGATCGACCGGTGCACAGCCTCGGTGACCTCGACGAACTTGATCTGACGGTGTAGCGCGATCACGGGGAACGACAGTCTGTCGGCGGCGCGTGCCACACCTTCCGGGACCGTGTCGACGTGGACGCCGAGTTCTACGACGAGTCCGGCTGCGCCCGCCGCGGCCAGTCCTTCCAGGTATTCCACGCTCGACGAGTCGTCGGCGAGGGGCTGCCCGGTGGTGAGGACGAGTTCGCCGCCCTGGAGGAGGTTCGACAGGTCGGGTAGATCGCTGACGTGCACCCATCGCACCGGCCTGTCGAGCGGTCCGCCGCCGATCACCTCGGGCGTCCCGGCTTGGACGACCGGGAGCGCCAGGATGTCGACGATGGTGGGCAGCATTTACGCAGTGTAAATCAGAAGGCGGATTGCTATACAGATCGTCGGGCTCTGGGGGCTGGTTCACGGACCAGAGTGGAGGCATCACGCGATCCGTGCGGATCGCCCCGGTATCCGCTCTCTCGGTAAGGACACCCATTTCATGACACACAGCGACGGCGCCGCGCAGACCCGAACGATCTCGCACTCCGGCGAAGGCCGGATCATCTCGCACTCCGGCGAAGGCCGGATCATCTCGCACTGGTTCGACAACAAGAGCTTCGCCGGCACGAGCGGCAACACCGCCCCCGTCACCAACCCGGCCACCGGTGCCGTCACCGGTCAGGTCGCCCTCGCCAGCGTCGAAGACGCCCGCGCCGTCATCGACTCGGCCGCCGCCGCCTTCCCCGCCTGGCGTGACACGTCGCTGGCCAAGCGCACCCAGATCATCTTCAAGTTCCGGGAACTGCTCAACGAACGCAAGGGCGAACTCGCCGAGATCATCACCGCCGAACACGGCAAGGTCGTCTCCGACGCGCTCGGCGAAGTGAGCCGCGGCCAGGAGGTCGTCGAATTCGCCTGCGGCATCGCGCATCTGCTCAAGGGCGGCATGACGGAGAACGCCTCGACGAACGTGGACGTGCATTCGATTCGTCAGCCCGTCGGCCCCGTCGGCATCATCTCCCCGTTCAACTTCCCCGCGATGGTGCCGATGTGGTTCTTCCCCATCGCCATCGCCGCCGGCAACACCGTCGTGTTGAAGCCGTCGGAGAAGGACCCCACCGCCGCGATCTGGATGGCCGAACTGTGGGCCGAGGCCGGACTCCCGGCAGGGGTGTTCAACGTCCTACAGGGCGACAAGACGTCCGTCGACGAACTCCTGACGAACCCGGCCGTCAAGGCCATCAGCTTCGTCGGCTCCACCCCGATTGCCCAGTACGTCTATGCCACCGGCACCGCCCATGGCAAACGCGTCCAGGCGTTGGGTGGGGCGAAGAACCACGCCATCGTTCTCCCCGATGCCGACCTGGATCTGGCCGCCGACGCCATGGTCAACGCCGGCTTCGGATCCGCGGGTGAGCGCTGCATGGCCATCTCCGCCCTCGTCGCCGTCGGCGACATCGCCGACGAACTCGTCGCCAAAATCAAGACGCGCACCGACACGTTGAAGATCGGCGACGGCACCAAAGATTCCGACATGGGTCCGCTGGTGACGAAGGTGCACCGCGACAAGGTCGCCTCCTACATCGACGCCGGGGAGAAGGACGGGGCCACCATCGTCGTGGACGGCCGCACCGTGCAGGCCGACGGCGGGGCGGACGGGTTCTGGCTCGGCCCGACGCTGATCGACCACGTCACCACCGACATGAGTGTGTACACCGACGAGATCTTCGGACCCGTCCTGTCCGTGATTCGCGTCGAGAGCTACGACGAGGCGCTGGAACTCATCAATTCCGGTCCGTTCGGCAACGGCACCGCGATCTTCACCAACGACGGCGGCGCGGCCCGCCGGTTCCAGAACGAGGTCGAGGTCGGGATGGTCGGCATCAATGTGCCGATTCCGGTCCCGACCGCGTACTACTCCTTCGGTGGCTGGAAGAACTCGCTGTTCGGCGACACCCACGCCCACGGCGCCGAGGGCGTGCACTTCTTCACCCGCGGCAAGGTCGTCACCAGCCGTTGGCTCGACCCGAGCCACGGCGGCATCAACCTCGGCTTCCCCCAGAACAACTGAGCAGGAAAGGACCCACGGTCATGACGACGACAGTCTCCCAGGAACTCCTGCCCACCGGTCAGCCCCTCGACGCGGCCCGTGCCGAGGGTGAGCGCGCCTACGCGCTCGACCGCGCGCACGTGTTCCACTCGTGGTCGGCGCAGGAGCAGATCACGCCGATGACGATCCTCGCGTCCGAGGGTTCGTACGTGTGGGACGGTGCCGGGAACCGCATGCTGGACTTCTCGTCCCAGCTGGTCAACACGAACATCGGGCACCAGCACCCCAAAGTCGTTGCCGCCATTCAGGAGCAGGCCGCGAAGCTGTGCACCGTCGCACCGCAGTACGCGAACGACGCCCGCTCCGAGGCCGCGCGGCTGATCGCCGAGCGGACCCCGGGTGACCTGAACAAGGTGTTCTTCACCAACGGTGGCGCCGACGCCAACGAGCACGCCGTGCGCATGGCCCGTCTGCACACCGGCCGCTACAAGGTGCTCTCCCGCTACCGGTCGTACCACGGTGGCACGGACACCGCGATCAACCTCACCGGCGACCCGCGTCGGTGGCCCAACGACTACGGCAACAGCGGAGTCGTCCACTTCCACGGACCGTTCCTGTACCGGTCGCAGTTCCACTCGGAGAACGAGCAGCAGGAAACCGAGCGCGCGCTCCAGTACCTCGATCAGCTGATCCGCCTGGAGGGGCCGAATTCGATCGCGGCGATCGTGCTCGAATCCGTTCCCGGGACCGCGGGGATCATGGTGCCCCCGCCCGGCTACATGGCCGGCGTCCGCGAGATCTGCGACCGCTACGGCATCGTGTTCATCGCGGACGAGGTGATGTCGGGGTTCGGCCGGACCGGAAAGTGGTTCGCGATAGACCATTTCGGTGTGGTACCCGACCTGATCACATTCGCGAAGGGCGTCAACTCCGGTTACGTTCCGCTCGGCGGTGTCGCGATCAGCGAGAAGATCGCGGCGACGTTCGCCAACCGGCCGTACCCGGGCGGACTCACCTACTCGGGACATCCGCTCGCCACCGCCGCCGCGGTTGCGACGATCACTGCGATGGAGGACGAGGGGATCGTCGAGAACGCGGCGCGGATCGGCAGGGAGATTCTCGGTCCCGGGCTGCGTGGCCTCGCCGACCGGCACCCGTCGATCGGTGAAGTGCGCGGGCTCGGCGTGTTCTGGGCGATCGAGCTCGTCGCCGATCGTGCCACGAAGGAACCGCTCGCCCCGTACGGTGCGTCCAGCCCGGCGATGAACGAGGTGATCGCGGCGTGCAAGGCAAGTGGTCTGTTGCCGTTCGCGAACTTCAATCGCATTCACGCTGTGCCGCCCTGCACCGTCACCGAGGCCGAGGCCCGTGAGGGTCTCGCGATCCTCGACACGGTTCTCGACATCGCGGACGCACACCGCAACTCCTGACACACCCCGTCCGACGACACCCTCGTGTCCCGACACTCGATCCGTCCCGCGGTCAATGGCGCCCGCGGGGCGGATCTTTCTCTATTCCACGACAACCACTCGGCGCCCGGATCTCAACGGAGAGAATCTATGAGCTCGATTTCGTCCACGCTCGCCCCGTCCCTGCCGGAAGGCTATGTCGAAGAACGGGATCGGCCGCCGGTCCCCGACGTCGCCATCCTCGACCAACTGACCGCCGACGCCTTCGACCTGCACGTCGACACCGCCGGAACCGGTGAGAACCCGCAATTCCGGGTCACGCTCTACAGCGGAGGGGCGACCGTGTCGCTCGAACGGGTGCTCCGACTCCTCGGCAGTCTCGACCTCGAGGTCGTCGACCAGCGGACGTCCGTGTTCCGCCGCGCCGACGGTCTGGTGTGCCGGCTCTACGACTTCCGGGTGTCCGCGGGACCGCTCGTCGCGTCCGCGATGGCCGCGGGATCCGTCGAACCCGAGGCCGTCGTCGAGACGTTCCGGGCGATGTGGTCGGGCCGGGCGGAGGCGGATCGGTTCAACGTGCTGGTACTCGCCGCCGGCCTGGACTGGCGTGAGGTCGTGCTCCTGCGCGCCTACGCACGCTTCCTGCGGCAGAGCGCTCTGCCCTACGACCAGGGCCGGATCGAGGCGGTGCTGCTGTCGCGTCCCGAGTTCGCCTCTGCGGTCGTGGGTCTGTTCCACGCGCACTTCGATCCGCGCGGGCATTTCGCCGGCGACGTCGAAACCCGCCGAGCCACGGTCGAGTCACTGCTCGAGGAGGTCGAGGGCCTCGACGCCGACCGGATCCTGCGCGCGTACGTGAATCTCGTCTCGGCGACGACCCGCACCAACTTCTACCGGGACGGGACGCTCGGTCCGTCGCGGCCCCAGTTGTCGCTGAAGTTCCGCTCCGGCGAGATCGACGAACTCCCGCGGCCGCGGCCGCTCTACGAGGTCTTCGTGTATTCACCGGACATGGAGGGTGTGCACCTGCGGTACGGACCCGTCTCGCGCGGTGGGCTCCGCTGGTCCGACCGTCCCGACGACTATCGCACCGAGATCCTTGGACTCGTCAAGGCGCAGGCGGTGAAGAACGCCGTGATCGTGCCCGCAGGCGCCAAGGGCGGTTTCGTCGTGCGCAACCCGTCGTCGACCGGCCTGGACTGCTACCGGCAGTTCATCTCCGGGTTGCTCGACGTCACCGACAACCGTTCGGACACCGCCGAATCGGTGCACCCGGACGGCGTCGTCTGCCGCGACGGCGACGACCCCTACCTGGTGGTGGCGGCGGACAAGGGCACGGCCACCTTCTCCGACGCCGCCAACGAGGTGGCCCGGACTTACGACTTCTGGCTGGGGGACGCGTTCGCGTCCGGTGGTTCGGTCGGCTACGACCACAAGAAGATGGGCATCACCGCGAAGGGTGCCTGGGTGAGCGTCACCCGGCATCTGTCCGAACTCGGAATCGACGTCGATTGTGACAGCTTCACGGTGGCGGGGATCGGCGACATGAGCGGCGACGTGTTCGGGAACGCCATGCTCGCGACGTCGGGGATCGGCCTGGTCGCCGCGTTCGACCACCGGCACATCTTCGTCGACCCCACTCCCCGCCGCGAGCAGGCCCGGCAGGAACGCCGCCGGTTGTTCGAACTGCCGAGGTCGTCGTGGGCCGACTACGACCGGTCCCTCATCAGTGCGGGCGGGGGTGTCTGGTCGCGGGAGAGCAAGTCGATTCCGGTGAGCAGCCAGATGCGGGCGGCGCTCGGACTGGCAGAGTCGGTGACGACGCTGACGCCGCCGGAGATGATCCGCGCCATCCTCGCCGCCCCGGTGGATCTGCTGTTCAACGGCGGCGTCGGGACGTACGTCAAGGCGTCGTCGGAGTCGCACACGGATGCGGGGGACAAGGCGAACGACAACGTCCGGATCGACGCCGGCCGGCTGCGCGCACGGGCCGTCGCCGAGGGCGGCAACCTGGGCGTGACTGCACTCGCCCGCATCGAATTCGCCCGCACGGGTGGACGCGTCAACACGGACGCACTGGACAACTCGGCCGGCGTGGACTGCTCGGACCACGAGGTGAACATCAAGATCCTGCTCGACTCACTGCCGGTCGACCGACGGCTCGACCCGTCCCGGCGCTCGGACCTGCTCGGGACGCTCACCGACGACGTGTCGGACCTCGTCCTCGCGAACAATCGTGCACAGAACCGGGTGCTCGGCGACGCCCGGTCGAACGCCCACCGGATGGTGGACGTGCACGCACGGATGGTGAACGACCTGGTCGACAAGCGCGGTCTGGACTGCGAACTGGAGGCGCTGCCCACCGCCGACGGCTTCACCGAGCTGTCGGAGGCGGGCCTCGGGCTGACCTCGCCGGAACTGGCGACCCTCCTCGCGCACGCCAAACTGGATCTGAAAGCGGAACTGGAGGATTCGGACGTCTTCACCGACGGGTACTTCTCCGAACGGCTTTGCGCGTACTTCCCGGCCGCACTGCGCTCCGTCCTCCCCATCGACACGCACCCCCTCCGCCAGGAGATCCTCGCCACCGAGATCGTGAACGACATCTTCGCCCGCGGCGGGCTCACGTACGCGTACCGGTTGCGCGAAGAGACGGGGGCCGGGCCCGCGGATGTGGTGCGTGCGTTCGTCATCACGTCGGAAGTGTTCGGGCTCGAGGAACTCTGGTCCGACATCGCCGCGGCGAAACTGCCGCCGACCGCGGAGTACGAATTGGTCGTCGAGGCCCGCAGACTGCTCGACCGGGCGTCGCGGTGGTTCCTCGCCAACCGACGTCAGCCGCTGTCGGTGGACGCCGAGATCGACGAGTTCCGGCGTGACGTCCACGCGCATTCCGTCGACGTCGGCGGATGGCTCCGCGGCGCCGAGGCGCGGGCGATGGAGGAAACGCGCCGCATCTACGACGAGGCGGGCGTCGAGACGTCCATCGCCCGGCGCATCGCCGACGGCCTCTACCGGTTCAGTCTGCTCGACATCGTGGACGTCGCACGAGAAGTGGGACGCGACGTTGCCGAGGTGGCGCCGCTCTACTTCGCCCTCTCCGATCACCTCGGCGTGGATCGCTGGCTGATCAAGGTGTCGGCCCTTCCGCGCGGCGAACGGTGGCACACGCTCGCCCGGGTGGCGCTGCGGGACGATCTGTACCGTTCCGTCCGGCTCCTGACCCGGGACGTGTTGTCCTCGGGTGAGCCCGGCGATTCGGCGGACTCCCGGATTCTGCTGTGGGAGACGACGAACAGCGCCCGGATCGAGCGAGCTCGACGGACGCTGGGGGAGATCGACGCCGCGTCAACCCACGACCTCGCGTCGCTGTCGGTCGCGGCGCGCCACGTGCGGTCCATGGCCTGATGCGCTTCGCGCCTGTGAGTACTTGTTAACCGCGGGCGGTTAACAAGTACTCACAGGTGGAGCTATAGGGTGCGTGCCGGATCGGCGGCGGGTGCGTCGTCCTCGTCGTCGTCGGGCACGAAATCGGCTTCGACGGCGGACGCCGGTTCCTTCCAGACCCACGGCTGACCGTCCTGGACGACGCGCCGGTACGCGTACAGCACGATCGACAGCGACAGGACGAAGACCCCGACGATCAGTTCCTTCGTGCTGCCGTAGCCGGTGATGGAGGCGCTGAGAGCGCCGACGACGACCATGATCGTGTCGATCACCACGAGGAGACCGGCGATGTACAGCCACTGCTTGCCGAGCTTGATCGGGCGAGGGGCGTCCGGTTCGTCGCGGCGGAGGTTGAGGAAGCCGGTCAGCGACAGGATGTGGCAGATGAGGTAGCCGACGATGCCGGCGACGATGACGGCGAGGGCCTCGCCGACGAACAGGATCAGGATGACGTTGACGAGCAGATCCAGCGACATCGCGCGTCCTGGAACCTTGAAGCGGTTGAGTTCACCGAGTTGCTTGATGGTGAGCCCCTCCCGGGCGCTGCCGTGGAGCACGCGTCCGCCGTCGGCGGTGGTCATCACCATCAGGAGAACAAGGCCGGCGATGAGGCAGATCGCCATCACGATGTCGCCGCCGGGGAAGAGGCTCTCGAACACGGTCAGGTAGAAGGAGACGGGGTTCTCGGCGACGTCCGCCTGATCGACGAGTCCGCCGACGCCGAACGGGACCAGGATGTAGACGGCGATGACGAAGAAACCGGCCAGTCGCAACGCAATTCGGCTGTCGCGGATGGTGTCGCGGAACTCGGGCACGAACGAGGCGACCGCCTCGATGCCGTAGACCGACCAGGCGAGGACGAACATCCAGGCGATCGCGGTGCGCCAGCCCGCTTCACCGCTGGCGGCGATGTCCCAGTGCAGGTTGCTCATCGACCAGTTGTCGGACAGGAGCGGAGCGGCAGCGAACACGACGATCGGGACGAGGACGAGGGCGCCGGTCGCGTACATCAGCCACATCGCGGGTCGCATCCCGAGGACGTTCAGTCCCCAGCCCATGACCAGGACGCCGAGTGCGATGACGTGGGGCAGTCCGATGGTGGCCAGGCCCGTGGAGAACGTCCACGTCTGCTCGGGGAACCATTCGGCCTGCACCAGCTTCCCGATCTGGAGGCCGTAGATGGCCAGCGAACTCGACCACGAGAACCAGTAGCCGTAGGTCGCGAGCGGACCGACGAGGGTCGAGCGGGTCCGCCAGCCCTGATGGGCGTACATGGAGATTCCGCCGACCTTGTCGACGAACATGCTGGCCATCTCGGAGTAGATGAAATTCTGCAGGCACGCGAGGACGGCGACGGCGCCGAGGAGGACGAGCGTCGTCCAGGCGCCGATCAGGCCGATTGCGTAGCCCATGCCGACGAACAGTGCGGCGGGGATGGAGAGGCTGATGGTGAAGCCGTCCCACCACCGCAGGTTCTTCTCGTATGTGTGGTCGTCGGCGAAGGAATCGTGCAAGCTCACGGGATTCTCCAGTTCTGGGCCTTGTCGGCGCAGTGTGTGTATTCAGAATGCGGCCCTCGGCGACTCGAGTCGAGTGGGTGGAGGCCGACGGGCCGCCGCAAGTATGTGATTCAAGACACTAACACCGCGCAATGCGTCGCACAAGATGAGAATGCCCTCGCAATGCGTATTCATCGACGCTTAACATTCATGAAATGCAGCATTTTGTGCCCACAACGCCACTGATCTCGTCGTTCTGGATAGAGTCGGTCCATGTCTCAGCACACTCTGGACGAACTGGACCGCGCGATCCTGCGGCAACTCGAGGACGACGGGCGGCGAGCGTTCCGGGAAATCGCCCGGAATCTGGGCTCGTCCGAGGCGACGGTGCGGGCTCGCGTGAAGCGACTGCAGGATCTGAACATCCTGCGCATCGTCGCGTTCGCCGATCCCGAGCGGCTGGGCGACTCGCAACTGGCACTCGTGTTCCTGACGGTCGACCCCGGGCGGCACCAGGACGTGGTGGATGCGCTGACCGAGATGCCGGAGATCACGTACGTCTCGACACTCCTCGGGCGGGCCGACATCTGCGTCGAGGTCGGCACCGCCAACAACGCGGAACTGTGGGCCTTCCTGAATCAGTACGTCAGCACCATCGAGGGCGTGCGCACCACGGAGACCATCTCGATCCTGAAGGTGCACAAGCTGCGGTACGGCACGCCCTCGAAGGAGTAGTCCTACTGCGTCGCGCCGAACACCGTGCGGTGCCACGCTTTCCGCGACACTCCGGTGATGTCGCTCATGACGTGCTTGACGGTCAGGTACTCCTCGAACGAGTACGTGGACATGTCCTTGCCGAAGCCGGACGCGCCGACCCCGCCGTGCGGCATCTCGCTGATGATCGGGATGTGATCGTTGACCCACACGCATCCCGCGTCGATCTCCCGTGATGCGCGCTGCGCGCGGTACAGGTTCGTCGTCCATGCCGACGCGGCGAGACCGTAGTCGGTGTCGTTGGCGCGGCGGATCGCGTCGTCGTCGCCCGAATGACGGCTCACGGTGAGCACCGGTCCGAACACCTCGTCGCGGTAGATCTCCGCATCCTCGGTGACATCCGCGATCAGGGTCGGGAGGTAGAACGCTCCGGGCAGGTCGGGGGCGGATCCGCCGGTCACGATCCGGAAACCGGCGGCGCGGGCGCGCTGCACCATGCCGTCGACCCGGTCGCGGTGCGCGAGTGTGATCAGCGATCCGAGGTCGGTGTCCGGGTCGTAGGGATCGCCCACCACGACCCGTTCCATCAGTGCGGCCACCCCGGCGACGAACTCGTCGTACAGCGAGTCCGCCACGATCGCGCGGGTCGCCGCGGTGCAGTCCTGTCCGCCGTTGATCAGCGACGCCGCGACCGCGCCGTGCACTGCCGCTTCGAGATCGGCGTCGTCGAACACGACGAACGGGGCCTTGCCGCCCAGCTCGAGCTGCACGCGGGTGCCGTTCACGGCCGCCTGCGCCATCACCGTCCGGCCCACGGCGGTCGACCCGGTGAAGGTCAGCACGTCGATTCCGCGGTGTCCGGCGAGCGCGGCGCCCACCTCGGCGCCGGTACCCGTCACCACGTTGAACACGCCGTCGGGCAGCCCGGATTCGGTGGCCAGCCGGGCGAGGCGGAGCGTCGTGAGGGGCGTGAGCTCGCTCGGTTTGAGCACGACCGTGCACCCGGCGGCCAGCGCCGGAATCACCTTCCAGACCGCCATCTGCAGCGGATAGTTCCACGGCGTGATCGACCCGACGACGCCGACGGCGTCACGCCGGATGCTCGATGTGTGGTCAGGGGAGTACTCCGCGGCGGCCTTGCCCTCGAGATTGCGGGAGGCTCCGGCGAAGAAGTCGATGTTGTCGATGCTGCCCGGGACGTCGAACTCGCGGGCGAGCCGGATTGCCTTGCCCGTCTGCGCGACTTCTTCGCGGGCGAACAGTTCCGCGTCGCGCTCGAGTGCGCGGGCAAGGGTGGTGAGAACTGCTGCGCGCTCGGCCGGGGCGGCACCCGACCAGCCGGGGAAGGCGGCACGCGCCGACCGGACGGCGGCGTCGACGTCCCGGGCGGTCGCGAGGGTCAGTGCCGTGACGGGGGCGCCCGTCGCCGGATCGATGATGCGGTGGATGGCACCGGAGCCCTCGGCCGGGGATCCGGAGATCCAGCAGCCGGGCACGGTGGTCGGCAGGTCGAGCGAGGGGGACGACGGAAGGGGGACCGAGACGGTCATGAGATCACTCCAAGACGGGGGCGAGAAAAAAGATTCACTCACAGTAGAAGAGCGCACTCGTGTTGGCTACCTGTCGCCACGAATTCAGTCATAAAAACGCAACTCCTACTGCGCATTGCGTCAAAAATTATCAACTTGCCACTTGAATTCGCGGGCAGAAGGCGTCACGATTGACGCATGCCGGATCGGACCTCTGCGTTCGACGGCCTGCCGAGACGATCGGCCCGGATTCGACCTCTGACGCTGGACCAGTCCGAATTCGACTGAACCGAAACATAATTGAGGACTACGATGACTGCAGTCACCGAAAGAACCACGACCGGACTCGAAGCGTCCGCTCGCCGCCATCTGTGGGGGCATTTCTCCCGCCACGGGGAGAACATCACCCCGCCGATCATCACCCGCGGCGACGGCGCCCG
>NZ_JBHUSF010000039.1:0-41095 GCF_042673295.1 Rhodococcus sp. NPDC057014 | reverse complement strand
TCCCTGCACTCGTTAACCACTCACGGGCCGTAGGCCTAGGCTCTCCCTCATGGAAACCGAGTTCGTCCGCTGGACCGAGGACGGCACCGAGCGTTCGGCGGTGTGGCGGTCCACCAGCGGGGCGGCGCCCCCGAAGAAGATCAGGGTCGCCGACGACTCGATGACCGCCGACGAGGCCTACCGTCTGGCGTGTGAGGGGACGGCGCTGTTGTGGCGCGGCGATTTCCACAACGCCCGCCAGCTCGGCACGGCCGTCGCCGCCCGCACCGACCGCAAGGCCCGCAAGACGTCCACGGACCCGGCCACCGCGTTCCACCTGCACCGGCAGACGCAGTCGCGGCGGGCGCGGATCCTCGGGATGCTGCTGGTGCCGTTCGACGCCGACCAGACCGTCCCGTTGCGCCGCGCCCCCGACGTGCGGCAGGCGGCGCTCGCGGCGTACGGACCGACGGATCAGCCGACGGTCACCACGCTGCGGGATCTGCTCGGCGCGATCGGCGCCTACGAGTGGCAGAAGAAGGGCGTCGAGATCCCCGCCCTCGGCGCGCGCATCCACCCCGGCTACGGGGTGTTCTCACCGATTCGCGGCGAATACGTCGACCTCGTCGCCGACACCCCGCTGCCCTCGCTCGCGAAGGCATTCGACATCGGCACCGGCACCGGTGTGCTGGCGGCCGTCCTCGCGCACCGCGGTGTCGAGAAGGTGATCGCGACCGAACTCGACGCGAACGCGCTGGCCTGCGCGCGGGCGAATCTGGACCGGCTGGGCTACGCCGATGGGGTGCAGGTGGTGGAAACGGATCTGTTCCCCGACGGCCGGGCACCGCTGGTCGTGTGCAACCCGCCGTGGATCCCGGCCCGGCCCACCTCACCGATCGAGTACGCGATCTACGACCCGGACAGCCGGATGCTCCGCGGATTCCTCGCCGGACTGGCCGAGCACCTCGAACCCAGGGGAGAGGGCTGGCTCATCCTGTCCGACATCGCCGAGCACCTCGGACTGCGGACCCGCGAGGACTTGCTGACCCTGATCGACGACGCCGGCCTCACCGTTCTCGAGCGGCGGGACGTGGCGCCCCGGCACGGCAAGGTGGCCGACCGTTCCGATGCGCTGCACGCTGCGCGCAAGCGGGAAGTGACGTCACTGTGGCGGCTCGGCGCGCAGGACGTGCCGACCGGGTAGCGCCGGGTGATTCACTCGGACGCGCCCAAGCCGACGATGGTCCCCGACGTCATGTAGACCAGGCGGGTAGCCGACGCCGCGACGACGGGGGTGCTGTCCCACGAGTCGTCGTCGATCACGGTCTGCAGGGGCAGCACCCACAGTTCCTCGCCCGAACGAACGTCCAGGGCGTGCAGGACGTCGGATTCCAGTGTGACCGCGGTGTCGCCGTCCGCGGCGACGACGGTGCCGTACGAGTCGGAGTCCCGGTGCCACAACCGTTCCCCGGACCGCAGGTCGAGTGCAATTTCCGTCTTGCCCTCGTAGTCGCGCAGCAACGCCACCTCGCCCAGCACGGCGACGGCGGTGCCCTGCGTGGTGTTGGGGCCGTATGATTCCGGTGTGTCGACCCGTGGCGTCGACACGAGATCCGGGCTCGTCCACAACAGTTCGCCCGTTGCGCGATCGTAGGCGCCGTCGCCGAGCAGCACCGGGATCGTGGTGTCGGCGGGACGATCGAGGGCGAGGGTGTGCACCGCCTCCACCTCCGACGTCGCGAGGACGCGACCGGTGCGATCGACGGCCTCCGAGCCCAGCACTTTGCCGAGGTTGCAGTCGCTGTGGACGCGGACGACCACGCCACCCTCGGTTGCCCGGGCCGACTGCGTGCAATCGGGGAGCGTCCGCGTGAACGTCGGGCTTCCCGTCGCGAGGTCGAATCCTGCGACCTCGCCGCCGAGTTCGAGCACCCCCTGCCCGTGATCGGTGCTCATCAGGTGGCCGCCGAACGCGTCCTCCCACGCGGCGCCGAGGTCGAACCGCTGCGACCAGCGGGCATCGGGATCGGCAGGGATGCCGCCGTGCACCCGGATGTCGTCGGATTCCGGGTCGCCCTCCATCACGTACAACCAGTCGTCGGAGGCGGTCATCGCGAGGATCGTCCAGTCGGTCGGGGTGCGGGTGACGGAACCGTTCTCGGTGTCGACCGCCAGGATGGTCGGCGCCTCCTCGTAGGGCGTCGTGTAGCAGACCATCCGCCCGACGGCGAGAGTGTCGGCGCATCCGCCCAGCGATTCGATCGGCGTCTGCCAGCGTACCGACCCGGTGTCGGTGTCCACCCCGACCAGTGTTGTCTCGTCCAGTCCCGACGTCTGCTGGTTCACCAGCCCGATCATGGTGACCAGCGTGTCGCCGGCGTCGACGAATCCCGGCTCGCCCGAGTCGAATCCGCTACCGTACACCGGGTTGCGGAAGACGGCGAACTGCCGGTCGTAGGTGGCGGCCGCGTCCAGCGACCACTCGGCGGCCGGTGCGTCGGGCGACGCCTCAGGGGTGTCGGGACCCGTGGTGAATCCGGACAGTCCGGGGATGTTCACCTCCTGCTGTTGCGTCGGTTCGTGCGCGATGACGGTGGTGACGGCGCCGGCGACGGTCACGGCCGCCACGAGGGCTGCGGCCCACAGGTTTCGGGTGCTCTTGTCGAGGCCCATGTCGGCTACAGCTCCAGTCCGGGTGTCGTGGCCAGGGATTCGAGAACCTCGTAGGGGAGTGGGGTCGCGGGGGAGACGGTGGTCGAGCTGACCGAGACCTGCGTGCCCGACGGCCGCGTCAGCGTCACGTAACGACCGGCCTCGTCGACGGCGGGCACTCCGGGCCCGGAGGCCGCCGTGGTGTACGCGTCCCGCCGCTCCAGCACCGAACCGTCGGGCAGTCGGGTGGCCTTCGCGGCCTGCGGGTCGTAGGACGGGTCGTACTTGTCGGGTTCGGCCGGAATGCTGTGGCCGCCCTCGATCGAGATTTTCAGGGTGCCCTCCGATCCCGGGGTGGTGACGTCGACGCTCTCGCACACCGAGTTGTCGCTGTATTCGGCCAGTTGCAGGGACCCGAGTGGTTTCGACAGCGCGACGGTCCGATCATGCCAGGCGGCGTCGAGGACGGAATTGAGCCGGTCCAGATCGTCGCGGGTCAAGGCCGATCCCTCGTCCTCGGAGCCGATCCCGGAACCGCAGGCAGTCGGGGGAGGCGGGGTGCCCGGTGGAACGGGTGTGCTCACCCGCAGTTCGGGGCGCAGCACGATGGTGGTGAGATCGTCGAGCGTGAGCGGGACAGTTCCGCTGTGCTTGCCGACCGGGTCGGCCTCGGTGAAATTCTCGTCGGTCGTGTTGGCGTGGATCCAGGTGCCGTCCGGGAAGTAGCCGGCGACACTCCGGGACAGTGTGCGGCGGCCGTCGTACTCAGTCCACGTGTCGTCCGCATCCAGAACCGTGCCGTCGGGCAGCGTGGTGCGGCGGTCGAGTTCCCCGGCCACGCACGGCGGAACCGGCTTGTCCGCCTTGCTGACCGACATCCACAGCGAACCGGGAACCGAGTCCCGGACCAGGGGTCCCCGGGCGCTGGTGACGCCGCCGAAATCGTCCTCGAAGTCCGGTACCTCGGCCTGGTCGTACACCGGAATCGGTTCGAACAGCAGCGACTCCGTCGGACTGACGAAGGGGATCTCCACGTCCTCGGGCAGCGCGTCGAGGACCGCCGCGGTCATCGACGACGCCTTCAGCGCCGAGAACCACGGGTAGCGCGGGTTGTCGTAACTCTGTTCCCCGAAAATGGTGACGCCGAAAGTCTCTCCCTCGGAAGGTGGTTCCACCGCCGCGCACCCGGGAATGTCGACGGGGTACTCGACCGCCGGCGTGACGTACGACGGAACCGCGGCAGCGTCCTCGATGGTGGCCGGGCCGGATCCGGAATCGAGCAGAACCGCGACGATCACCCCGCTCGCCATGATCGACACCACGACCAGGCCCGTCGTCCAGCGGTCCTTGCGCCTGTCCACCCCGTCGCTCACGTGACCCACCCCTGTCGCAGGCGCTCACTCCGAACGAAGGAGCATCCGAAGTCCTATTCGTCACGATTGTGAGGAGTGTTACGCCCGTGAGTGGTTGACGAGTCCCTGGACTCGTTAACCGCGCACGGGCGCGGAGCGCCTACGGCTCTTCGGGGTTGTTGAACAGTCCCATCTGCTCGGGCCGCGGTGTGGTGTCGGGAGCGTTCTCCGGCGGCGGCAGTACGACGGTCCGGAGGGCGTTGCGCAGTGTGCGGACGACGCGCTCCCAGTGCTCGACCGACGCGTCGTCCGTGTCCCGCAGTCGGGACACCCACGCGGTGCCGGTGTCGAGGAGTGCGAGGATCCGGTCGCGGTCGTGACCGCACACGTCGGCGACGACGGCCGGATCGGTGTCGCCACCGCACCCGGGATCGAGATGGAACAGCGTCTGGAGTTCCTTCGGCAGTTCGGTCGCCGAAGTCCCGTTCCCGGTGCGGGGCGCCGACACTGGTTCGGTGTCCTCGTCGGGGCCGGAGTCCCGGTTGAAGAACAGTTCGCCGCCGAACCGCGCCGCGAAGTCGCTGTCGACGGTGCGCAGGAAATCGGCGAACGACTTGCAGCTGTCCGTGAGGTGCTGGGGGACGAACGGGTTGCCCGACACCTCCAGGAACGCCGACAACCGGTCGTCGACCAGCACGAACTTGATCCGCGACCAGGTGCGGTTGAGGTCGGCGGTGACCTCGGCCGCCCGGGTGCGGTCGCTGATGTCGTGCACCAGCGGCGCGAACAGTTGCACGTCGACGCTGTCGGCGAGCGGCCCGACGAACAGGATGGTGTTGCCCATCCGGATCGGGACGTCGCCGTCGGGGTCGCGTTCGGGCAGCAGCCCGAGCATCGGCACCAACGAGAGCGTGATCAGCTCGTGCAGGTGTTCGACGTCGCGCGGGATCACGGCGGCCGCGGGGTCGAGTTGCGCGACCAGCGGCGGCCGCACCGCAACGGGGTCGAACGTCGCCGCGGGGTCGGTGCTCGACGTCTCGGTGCTCAGGAACGCGGGATGCGTGATTCCCCAGACGTCGCGGAACGCGGCCACCGCCATCGCGGCCAGCTGATCCGACCACGACAGTTTCTTGTCCACGTAGAACGCGGGGGAGCCGTCGTCGGGTTCGTCGTCCGGGCCGCGGGTCGGACGGTTCCAGCCCAGTTCGGTGAGGTACGTCTGCTCGGCCTCGGTCAGCGCGCGGTCGGGGTGCAGGTAGTGGTTCGACGGCACCTCGCAGCGCACCGTGTCGCCGTCCCACACCACGAACTGGATGCACGGCATCAGCCCCTGGGTTACGTCGAGCTCCTCGAATCCCGATTCGAGCACCAGAAGGTCCTCGTCCTGCATCGCCGCCAGATAGTCCGCGAGGCGCCGCTGGAACTCCGCCCAGTCGCGGTTCACGCTCGAATCCAGATCGAAGTCCTGCATGTCAGCTCCGTCCGGGTCGGCCACAGGTCACCTACTTCCGCTGTATACGGTAGCGGCGATCGCCGACACCGCAGCGCAGCAGGGGGTGCGGCGCTCAGACGGGGTGACCGGCCGCGATCGGTCCGGTCAGCCGGGTGACGGCGTCGAGGAGGTCCCACGACGTGCCCGGTTCCACCGCGACCGCGGTGTCGCCCCACACGAGGTATCTTCCGTCGCTGTCGATGTCGCGCCACGCCAGACCGCCGACGGGGCGCGGCGAGTGTCGCGCGCCGCGGACGACGGTGACGACCCCCTGGCCCGTCGACGGGCGGTCGAGGATCCGGGCGACCTCCGCCTGCCGGTGCGCGGCGGCCGCCCGGTCGACCACGATGCCGCGTTGCGTGCCCGCGTCGGTGTCGGGAAGCTGCGCGATCAGCTGCCGCCCGACGTCGTACGGTTCACAGCTGCGGATCACCACCTCGCCGCCCGGATGCTGCACCGCCGCGATCCCGTGCCCGCGCGCGAGCGCCCCGATCAGGCGGATCGGCGGTCCGCCCTCCGAACCGGAGACTTCGATCCGGAGGTCGGGTTCGGCGAGCACCAGCAGCGCCGACGCGAGCGGGTCGTGTTCCGGTCCGGAGAAGGCGGCGCGGATCCGGCGCTGCTCGGCCTCGTACTCGTCGGCGGTGGCCAGCGCACTCGTGACCGTGAACGGATACGGAATGCGGTCCTGGCCGGTCCGCGCCCACGACGCCGAGAACTGCGGACCGCTCAACACCCAGTGCCCCACGACTATTCGCCGATCACCGCGGGCGTGACGAGGGGCAGTTTCCCGACGAGTTCGCTTCCCTCGTCGATGCTTTCGAGGTAGGTCGGCGGTTCCTCCTCGTCCTCGCTTTCGGCGGGCAGGGCCACACTGCCGGGCCGTTCGGGGGCGGGCGCCCGGTGCGCGGCCACGATGCCGTGCGCGTACTGCGCCACCCCGCTGCCGACGGCCCCGGCCAGCGCCGCACCGGCGATAGAACCGGGAGCGGCCTGCGCGGCCTGCGGCGGAACCTGGTCACTCTCGCGGGGCCCGGAGTCCGCGCTGGGTTCGGATTCGGGTTCGGCCACCTGCTGATCGCTGGGTATGCCGTGCACGCCGTTCGGTCCGATGTCGAAGCCCGCCGGCTGCGCATGGGCCGCTGCCGCAGCGTGCGTCGCGGCAAGACCCTCGGTGGCGAGTCGCTCGTCGGCAACCCGATACGCCGACGCGTACAGGGTGTCCATGGCGGCCTTCGCGTCCTGTTCCGCGGCGTCGGCGTCGGCTTCCGCGGTCCAGTTGCCGGGTAGCACCCGGGTCCAGTCGGCCGGGTGGTCCCGGGGCGGGCCGACTGCGCCGCGCACCGCTTCGCCGCCGGCGCTCGCGTGCCGCAGCGCATCCCCCACGTCGGTGAACCGGCCGCCGATCTGCCCGGCCCGGGCGGCGTAGTCGTCGAGTGCCGACACCACCGCCGTCGCCGACTGTCCGTGCCAGCCAGCGCCGACCGCGGCCCGCGTCGCGTCGTGGAACGCGGTGACCGACTCATGGAATCGCCTACCGAGGTCGTCCCAGGACGCGGCGACCGCCTCGGACTCGGCGGGTCTCAGCGCGTCAACAGCGCTACTGATGGCGCGGTGATCCCAGGCGTCCGATCGAAAATTCTCCCCGCCGTTCATCCCCGACCTCCGCTGCTGGACTCTCGGTCCCGGAGTGGACCCCCCAATCCGGCGGGAAGCCACCTTACCGACTCCCACATCCGACTTGTCACCGCTCCTCGACTCCGAGAGGCTCGAGACCATGCACGCGTTCTCGCCCGCAGCGTCCACGACGCGCACCGGCCGGTCACCCACCCTCGCCATCGGAGCGACCGCGTTCGCGTTCCTCGTCACGATGATGGGAACGACACTGCCCACCCCGCTGTATTCGATCTATGCGCAGGAACTGGCGTTCAGCCCCCTCACCGTCACGATCCTGTTCGCCGTGTACGCGGTCGGGGTCGTGGCCGCGCTCGCCGTGTTCGGGCGGCTGTCCGACGACGTCGGCCGGCGCCCGGTGCTCTTTTTCGCTGTCGCCCTCGCCGCGGTCAGCGCCGTGCTGTTCCTGCTGCCGTCGACGCTTCCCGTGTTCGTGGTGGCCCGGGTGATCTCCGGCCTGTCCGCAGGCCTCATGACCGGCACGGGCACCGCCGCGGTGATCGACCTGTTCCCACCCGATCGGAAGGCGGTCGGCGGAATGCTCGCGGTCGCGGTGAACACCGGCGGCCTCGGATTGGGCACTCTCAGCGCGGGGGTGATCGCCGACGTCACGTCGAGTCCGCTGACCATTCCGTACGCGGCGAACCTCGTGCTCGCCGCCGTCGCCGTCGCCGGGCTGTGGATCTTCGCGCCGGCGCCGGCCACCCGGCCGACGTGGCGCATCCGACCCCGCCGCCTGCGGGTTCCGGCGTCGATCCGCGGCGCCTTCGTCACCGCGGTGCTCGCGGCCGGAACGGCGTTCGCGGTGACCGGCGTCCTCACCGCCGTGTCGGCGCTGTTCCTGACGAGATACCTGGGGACGACGAACCACTCCACGGCAGGGCTCGTCGTGTTCCTGACGTTCCTGTTCATGGCCGCCGGCCAACTCCTCGCACGCCGGATGTCGACGGCCATCGCGATGCTCGCCGGGTGCCTCGGATTGATCCCCGCCGCCGGGCTGCTGGCGCTCGCGCTGGTGAACATCGTCCTCGCGCCGCTGCTCGCGTCCGCGGTGGTGCTCGGCGTCGCCGGAGGACTGTGCCTCAACGCGTCGCTCGCCACCACCGTCGAACGGGTCGAACCGCAACTCCGCGGCGGAGTGTCCTCGGCATTCTTCGCCGGGATCTACGTGATGCTGGCCGTTCCCGCGGTCGGTGTCGGTGTGCTCGCGCGGTTCACCGACCTACGGGCCGCCGGGATCGTCTTCAGCGCGCTGGTCGCCGCACTGGGTGCCGGCGTGGCCGTCGCGCAACTGATCGTGCGCAGACGGGCCTGAGCGTCAGCCTCGAGGCCGGGTGGTGACCGGCGGGATCGTGATCACCGGACGCGTCGTGGTGGTGGTGGTGGTCGGCGCCAGTGTCGGCGCCACGGCGGCCTGCGGCGGAACAGTCGCCTCGGTCGTCGTGACGACCGGGGGCCGGGTCACGGGCGTGGTGACCGGGGCGAGGCTGATCGTCGGTGGAGGCGGAGGGGGAGGCGGAGGCGGCGCGATCGTCGTCCGGACCGGCGGCGGAGGAGGCGGTGCGGGGGTCGTCGAGGGCGCGGGCGGCGGCCCGGTGGTCACCGGCGCCGGTTCGGTGGGGAGCGTGACGACCCGCGGGGTGGTCAGCTCCGCCATCTGCCACGTGGGGGTCGGCGGGACGAACACCTGGAACGTCGCCGGTTCGGCGCTGTACGGTCCCGCGGCCTGCAGACCCTCCGACGACAGCGGTGGTGGCACGACTGCCGGTCCGTGACTGCCGAACGCGCCGCCCGCGGCGCCGATCATCAGCCCGGAGACCGCCGAAACGGTGGCAATCGCAAGCGCCCCGATCGCTACAGTCCTGTCGTCCATGCTTTACCCGTCGTCGGCGTGCAAATGCGTCCACCATAGAGGGCGTTGCCCCCGGCTGGTGCACGTGTCGGCAGACGAGTCGCCCGGGAGGGGTTCGCTCGAAGGTTGCCAGGCGGCTGTCGGGGTTCGGCGCACGCTGACGAGAACCCTTGCCCGGATGAGGTCGCGAGCCGACGATCGAGCGGTGTCCATACCGCTCCGACCGGGGGTAACGATGTCTCTGCTCGACAGATTGTTCCGCCGCCGCCCGCTGTCCGAACGCGCCGGGGCAGCCGTCGCCGCGTCGGCGATGCTGTTCGCTTCGTGAGCGCACTCGAGATCGTCGCCGACGTCCTCGTCCTCGGCGGCGGACCCGCCGCCACCTGGGCGGCACTGTCCGCTGCCCGGGAGGGTGCCCGGGTGGTGCTCGCCGACAAGGGGTACTGCGGAACCAGCGGTCCGACCGCCTCGGGTGGCAACAACCTGTGGAACGTCCCGCCCGGCCCCGCCCGCGAACGGTCGGTGCAAGCCCGCTTCGAGGACGGCGGCCGGCTGTCCGAACCGGCCTGGATGTACCGGGTGCTCGAGGAGACCCACCGCCGGGTGGACGAACTGGCCGATTCCGGCTACCGGTTTCCGTCCGGCGACGACGGGCAGGAGGTGCGCACCAGCCTGCAGGGGCCCGAGTACATGCGCCGGATGCGCAGGCGGGTGCACCGGGCCGGGGTCACCATCCTCGATCACAGCCCCGCCTTGGAACTGCTCACCACCGGCGACGGCGTCGTGTCCGGCGCCGCCGGTCTGCAACGGCAGAACGGGTACGCGCCGTGGTCGGTGCGCGCCGGGGCCGTGGTCGTGGCGACCGGCGGCTGCGCGTTCCTGTCGGGAAGTTTCGGAACGAACGTCGACACCGGCGACGGACTCCTGATGGCCGCCGAGGTCGGGGCGTCTTTCTCCGGCATGGAATTCTCCGCCGCCTACGCGCTGGCGCCCGCGTGGAGCGGGCACACGAAGGGGTTGATGATGCAATTCGCCACGTACTACGACGCGGACGGTCAGTCGCTCGGGGACGGCGGCTTTTCCGCACGCGGCGCCGCGATGGCGCACCTCGCCACCGGCCGCCCGGTGTATGCGCGGCTCGACCGGGCCCGGCCCGATATCCGCGCGGCCATGCGCACGTCGCAACCGAATTACTTTCTGCCGCTGGACAAGGCGGGCATCGACCCGTTCACCCAGAAATATCCCGTGCGGGCGGTGTTGGAGGGCACGGTGCGCGGAACCGGAGGCATCCGGATCACCGGCACCGACTGCGCCAGTGACGTTCCCGGCCTGTTCGCGGCCGGCGATGCCGCCACCCGCGAGTTGATCACCGGTGGCCGCAGCGGCGGAGGCAGCCACAATGGGGCCTGGGCGATCTCCTCGGGAACGTGGGCGGGCGTGGGTGCCGCCCGGTTCGCGCGGGGGCGTCGCGTCCCCGACGGAGTGCGCGGCGCGGGAACGGCCGGTCTGCGCGGCCCGTCCGCCCGGCGGCAGGCGTCGCGCGCCATCGTCGGACTGGTTCAGGAGCACACCCTGCCGCTGCGGCGCAGTTACCGGCGCAGCGCGGCGAGCCTGCAGGACAGCGTGACCGCGCTCGACGAGGCATGGTCGGGTGCCGCCGATCTGCTCGGCGGTGCCGAACGGGAACTGCTGCAGGCCCGTTCGGCCGCCGCGATGCTCGCCGCGGCTCGGTGGGCGACCCACTCGGCGCTGGCGCGGACCGAGACCCGGGGCATGCACGTGCGCACGGACCTGCCCGACACCGATCCGGCGCAGACCCGTCGCCTGCTGTCGGGCGGGCTCGACGAGGTGTGGGTGCGGCCGGAACACGGCACCGCCGAAAACAGGACGGTGGCGTCGTGATCGAGGTCGTCCTCGCCGACCGGTGCGTGCAGTGCGACATCTGCATCAAGGTCTGCCCGACGGACGTGTTCCGCCGGGGCGAGGACGGGGTTCCCGTCGTCGCGCATCAGGAGGACTGTCAGACGTGCTTCATGTGTGAGGCGAATTGTCCGACCGACGCGCTGTACGTCGCGCCGTTCGACACCCCGGTTCCCGAGGACTCGACCCACACCGACGCCGACGCGTTGGCGGAGTCCGGGGCGCTGGGCGCCTACCGCGCGGTGATCGGGTGGGGCGGCGGTCGCACGTCGGGTTCCACGCTCGACCGAAACCACCTGTTCGCACCCGTGAGTACTTCCTAACCGCCGGCGGTTAACAAGTACTCACGGGGGTGGCCCTGCGGATGAACCGGCCGATCTCGCGGATGGCGCGGGTGCCTTCGGGGAGCAGTCCGGCGGCGGCCTGGAAGACGTGCACCTGCCGCTCCCACACCTGCAGTTCGCACGGCACACCTGCCTGGGACAGCCGCTCGGACATCAGTTCCGCGTCGACGTACACCATTTCCTGCGAGCCGGTCTGGATCAGGGCAGGCGGCATGGAGGCGAGGGAGCCGTCCACGGGGGACGTGGACGGCTCGTGCCCGCCCCGGGTGTCCAGGCGTTCGATCAGCCTGGACAGGGCACCGACCGCGCGTGTGGGGAAGACGGCGCAGAGGTCGGCGTTGGGATGGGCCAGCTTGTTCACCGGGTCGAGGTCGGTGAGTGGCGACAGTGCGACGTCGGCGGCGGGACGCGGCAGCCCCTGACGCAGCGCTTCGAGCGTCACCATGAACGTGAGGAATCCGCCCGCCGAGTCGCCGGCGACGACGATGCGGTCCGCGGTGTAGCCGTGCGCGAGCAGCCATCGGTACCCGTCGACGCCGTCCTCGACGGCCGCCCGGATGGGGTTCCGCGGGATCATCCGGTACGCGACGTTCAGCGTCGACGCCTGGGACTCCGCCGAGATCCGGGACACCATCTGGCGGTGCGAGTTGATCCCGCAGCACAGGAACGCCCCGCCGTGGAGGTAGAGGATCGCCCGGTCGCCGAGCTCGCCCGGAGGCCGGATCCATTCGGCGCGGCAGTGCGGCAGCCGGACGGGCCTGCGCTGGGTTCCGCGGATGGGGCCGAGCGAGTACCCGAACAGGTCGACGACTCCGGTGGGCCACGGCAGTTCCGGGTAGCGCGCCCACCCGTCGAGGAACGGCCGGACCGTGCGGCGGAGGGTGTGGGCGAGGGCCGCCGACTGCAGGCTGGTTCCGGCGAACTCCCGCCGGGTCACCGGGAGCGGTGACGGGCAGAATTCGTAAGTCGCAGTGCTCATTGTCTGCCTCCGTTCCGGCCTCGGTGCCCTCCGACGTGCTGCCTTCAGGTTTGCCACCTCGGTGCGCCGTGTGGACTACATCGAAGTAGGTCGCACGGACGCTACGCCCGACGTAGCATCCAGGCGGAAGTCGTAATGGGATAGTGACCGAGCGGGGGTGAACGTCCAGGTGGGGATCATGCCGGTTACCGATTCGATATTCCTTCTCGGCGAATCGCGAGAGCATCCGATGCATGTCGGATCGCTCGAATTGTTCACACCGCCGGAGGATGCCGGTCCCGACTACGTGAAGTCGATGCACGAAACACTGCTGAAGCACACGGACGTCGACCCCACGTTCCGCAAGAAGCCGGCGGGCCCCGTCGGCAGTCTCGGGAACCTGTGGTGGGCCGACGAGTCGGACGTCGATCTCGAATACCACGTGCGTCATTCGGCCCTGCCGTCGCCGTACCGGGTCCGGGAATTGCTGACGCTGACGTCCCGGTTGCACGGCACGCTCCTGGACCGTCATCGCCCGCTGTGGGAGATGTATCTGATCGAGGGCCTCTCCGATGGCCGGTTCGCCATCTACACCAAGCTGCACCACTCGCTGATGGACGGGGTCTCCGGGCTGCGCCTGCTGATGCGGACGCTCTCGACCGACCCGGACGTGCGCGACGCGCCGCCGCCGTGGAACCTGCCGCGGTCGGCGTCGGCGAACGGAGTTGCCGCCCCCGACCTGTGGTCGGTGGTGAACGGGGTCCGTCGCACGGTCGGCGACGTGGCCGGTCTCGCGCCGGCGTCGCTGCGCATCGCCCGCACCGCGATGGGTCAGCACGACTTGCGGTTTCCGTACGAGGCGCCCCGCACCATGCTCAACGTCCCGATCGGTGGCGCGCGCCGGTTCGCCGCGCAGTCCTGGCCGCTCGACCGGATCCATGCCGTGCGGAAGGCGGCCGGGGCCAGTGTCAACGACGTCGTGATGGCCATGTGCGCCGGGGCGTTGCGGGGTTACCTCGAGGAGCAGAACGCACTGCCGGACGAACCGCTGATCGCGATGGTTCCGGTGTCGCTGCGCGACGAGCAGAAGGCCGACGCCGGCGGCAACGCGGTGGGGGTGACCCTGTGCAACCTCGCGACGGACGTCGACGACCCGGCCGAACGCCTGACAGCGATCTCCGCGTCCATGTCGCAGGGGAAGGAATTGTTCGGCAGTCTCACCTCGCTTCAGGCGCTGGCGTGGTCCGCGGTCAACATGTCACCGATCGCCCTGACCCCGGTGCCGGGGTTCGTCCGCTTCACGCCGCCGCCGTTCAACGTGATCATCTCCAACGTCCCTGGACCGCGGAAGACCATGTACTGGAACGGGTCCCGGCTGGACGGCATCTACCCGACGTCGGTGGTGCTGGACGGGCAGGCGCTGAACATCACGCTCACCACCAACGGCGACAACCTCGATTTCGGTGTCATCGGGTGCCGCCGCTCGGTGCCGAGCCTGCAACGCATCCTGTACTACCTCGAGGCCGCGCTCGGCGAACTGGAAGCCGCCCTGCTCTGAGCCGCCGCGGGTTTCAGCGTCTGCCCGACTCCTGCTCGACGAGGGCCCGCCGTGATTCCTCGTGCAGCACGCCGAGCAGTTCGTGTTCGACGTCCGCGAATTCGGGTGACGTCATCATCGACAGTTCGCGGGGGCGGGGCAGACCCACCGTCACCTCGCGGCGCACGGTGGCGGGCCGGGCGGACAGCACGACCACCCGGTCCGACAGGTAGACGGCCTCCCGGATGTCGTGGGTGATCATCAGGACGGTCCAGCGGTAGCGCTGCCACACGTCCTGCAACCAGGTCTGCATCTCGGTGCGGGTCAACGAATCCAGGGCGCCGAACGGCTCGTCGAGCAGCAGCACCGGACGGTCCTGGACGACGGTCCGCAGCATCGCGGCGCGTTGCCGCATCCCGCCGGACAGCTGGCTGGGGCGGGCGTCCTCGAACCCGCCGAGACCGAAGACGGAGAACAGTTCCCGGGCTTTCTCCCGCGCCTGCTTCCGGGGCACGCCCTGCACCTCCAGCCCGAGGGTGGTGTTGTCGAGGACGCTGCGCCACGGGAACAGCAGGTCCTTCTGCGGCATGTATGCGCATTTCGACGGGCCACTGCCCGCGGGACGCACGGACTCGCCGCCGATCGTGACGGTGCCGGTGTCCGGTTGGTCGAGTCCGGCGAGCATGGCGAACGCGGTGCTCTTCCCGCACCCGCTGGGGCCGATCACCGACACGAACTCGCCCGGTTCGACGGTGAACGAGACGTTGTCGAGGACGGGACGGGTGCCGCCGCGGACGGGGAATCCCTTGCTCAGTCCGGACAGTGCGACGCGCGCGGTCTCACTCATGCCGGGCCCTTTCGTTCTTGATCCAAGGGGCGACGACGCGTTCGACCGCGAACGTGAGCAGGTAGAGGCTGACGCTGATCACGGCGGTCACGAGCACCGCCGCCAGCACGAGGTCGGTGCGGAAGGAGTTCTTCTGCGTGGCCATGTAGATGCCGAGACCGGACGTGGCCCCGACGTATTCGGCGAACACGGCGCCCACCACGGCGTACGTGATGCCGATGCGCAGGGCGGTGAAGAACCGGGGGATCGCCGACGGCAGACGCACGTAGCGGAACTCCTGCCACCGGGAGGCACCCATGCTGCGCAACAGCGCACCCGCCTCCCGGTCGGCGGCGGCGAAACCCTCGATCAGGCCGATCGTCATCGGGAAGAACGTGGCGAGGGCGATCACGAGGACCTTCGGCAGCAGACCGAATCCGAACCAGATGATCATCAACGGCGCGATCGCGATGATCGGCAGCGTCTGCGACACGACGAACAGCGGAACGAATGCGCGGCGCAGCCACGGCGAGAAGTCCACGAGCACGGCGAGAGCCCACGCGCAGAGCAGGGACACGGCGAACCCGATCAGCGTCACCTGCAGTGTCGCGGAGGCGTGACCGGAGATGGCGTCCCGCGCCCGCCAGCCCTGCTGCACGACCCGCAGCGGCGACGGCAGCACCTGCGGCCGGATACCGCTGACCGTCACGTACACCTGCCACGCGACGACCAGCAGTGCCACGACCACGACCGCAGGCAGCACCCGCCGCAGCAGCGGTGACGTGCCCGGGGCCGGGGTCCGGACGGTCGGGTCAGGGCTGAGCGAGGTACTCATTGGTGAAATACGTCGACCAGTCGGGTTCCGTGGTCAGCGGTGCCCCGTCGGGGCCGGTGAGCAGGCCGTGCTGGAACAGGAAACCGGAATACCCCGCCCATTGCTCGGCCGTCTGGGTCCCGACCTTTCCGGAAGCGTCCTTCATGTACTCGGAGGACAGCATCTGCTGGCTCTCCCGCACGAGGGACTCGTCCGTGAAGGCGCCGGGATTGGCGTCGATCAACATCTGCGCGGCCTCGTCCGGCCGGTCGGCGGCGAACTGGTAGCCGCGCTGCAAGGCCTGGACGAACTTGCGGGCCTGCTCGGGGTGGTCGTCCATCCACTGCTCGTTGCCCTCGATGACGAGTGCGTACGCGTCCGGGAAGCCGTAGTCGGTGTAGTGGAAGTAGCGCATCGGGGTGCCCCGGTGCTCGGCCTCGATGCCCTCCCAGCCGAAGAACGACACGGTGAAGTCGGCGGTGCCGGAGTACACGGCCTCGTAGGCCGACGTGCCGAGCGTGACGGTGGTGAATTCGCCCTTGCCGCCGTCGTTCCGGATGATCTGCTTCAGCGTCTCCTCGCCGTCCGGGTCCGCGAAACCGGCGTAGATCTTGCCGTCGAGATCCCGGGGGCGGGTGATGTCGGCGCGATCCGCCTTCACCGCGATACCCGTCGCCCAGTGCTGCAGCGGGGCCATGACCGACGTGGTCTGGGCGCCCGCGGCCTTCGAGAACGTCGCGGAACTCTGGAAGCTCACGCCGAACTCCGCGTTGCCGGCGTCGACGAGGGTGTCGGGTGAGGTGTCGTTGTACGGCAGCACTTGCACGTCGAGTCCGGCGTCCGCGAACCAGCCCTCCTGCTGGGCGACGAACAGGCCGGTGTGGTTGGTGTTCGGCGTCCAGTCGAGTGCGAACCGGATGGTGTCGTCGGACTGCGAGTTTCCGGCGCAGCCGGTGAGCATCGACAGGGCCGAGACGAGGATGACGGCTGCGGTGGCCGCGCGCTTGGTACGGGAGAAGAGAGTCACGACGCCGGCCATTCCTGCTTGTTGAGTGCGGTGTCCCAGAACATGAGTTCGTAGCGGCTGGCGATCGTGAACGCCTCCACCATCGTCTCGCGCTGGGCTTCGGTCGCGGCGTCCGCGGCGGCGTCCACGAGGTCGCGGGCCGTCGCGACGGCGGCGTGGAACTCCTCCGCGTCGTACGTGGTCACCCACTGTGCGTACGGGTGCGACGGGTCGGCGGCCAGCACGTCGCGGGCGCTCGCCGCGAGCCGGCGTCCCACGTCCGCGTAGATCCAGAAGCACGGCAGCACCGCGGCGGCGGACACCGCGTACGGCTCGGTGGCGGCGACCGCCGTCAGGTAGGAGATGTACCCGAGGCAGGCCTGCGAATGCTGCGGTTCGGCGTCCGACGCGGGGAGCCGTCCGCTGGTCAGCAGGTTCTGGTGCAACGTCGCCTCGACCGTCGCGGCCTCGGCCGCCGAGCCTGCCCAGAAGCCGGCCTCGACGGGGCCCGGCGCATGCGCGGCGACCAGGGACAGGGCCTTCGCGTACCCGGTCAGATACAGGAAATCCTGCTCGATATACGTGCGGAACACGTCCAGCGGCAGCGTTCCGTCGCCGAGGCGGCGCAGGAACTCGAGTTCGTCGATCGCCTCGCGCAGCACCTTGGTCCGGTCCCACAAGTGGTCCGTGAATCGGGCGTGCCGACCTGCGCCCGCAGCACCTTGGACAGAGCTATTCACAACGTTGACATCCCTTCGTCAGCATTACCTGAGCAGGTTCCCGGGTGTGTTCTCAGCCCCGCCCGTGCGGAGCACCCCGTGTCAGAACAAGCCGACCCTAGCACCGGCCGTGCCGCGAACGGAAAGGCCCCGGGTGGGTGGACGCGCTCAGCCGCCGAGGAACGCGGCCGCTCCCGGCGGGAGGGGTGCGGGGCCGCGCGTGTAGATCTCGGCGGGCCTGCCGGTCCCGACGACGGCCATGTCGCCGGTGTGCTCGAGCGCGGGCATCACGTGCCGGCGGAACGAGTCCTTCGGGAGGGGACGGCCGAACACCACCTCGTAGACCCGGCGGAGTTCGAGCACCGTGAACGTGTCGCCGGCCAGGCCCGACGGGTCGACGGACCGCGCGTACCGCTCGCGCAGGTCGGCGACGGCGAGGGTGACGACGTCCGCGTGGTCGAACGCGAGGTCCTGCGTCACCCGGTCGCCGTCGACGGGGATCAGCAGGGCGTCGCGGGGGAGTGCCGTGCGCGGCAGCGCCGCACCGTGCGTCATCGACAGCACCCACCCGCGGTCGTCGCGGCCGGGGTCGTCGAACATCGCCAGCTGGTGGAACTCGGCACCCGTCAGGCCGGCCTTGATCCGCAGGCACCGCTCGGCGGCGTCCCGCAGTCGCTCGCCTTCGTGGAGGAAGGTGCCCGGGAGTGCGAGCCGGCCCGAACGGTGCGGAACCACAAGCACTTTCAGATCGGTGCCGTCGACGGTGAGGACGGCGACGTCGACCGCCACGGACGGCCGCGGGTAGTCGAGGAGGCTCTTGCCCTCGGGATCGGTCGATGCGGCCACGGAGCACATGTTAGCGCGCGGTTGATCTATATCGCGTTCGAGCGGCCCTGCCTGCGCATCGTTGGTAGTTTGGCGAGAGATTCCCGTACGCGCTGCGTGAGGAGATTCGGCCGTGGATGTCGAGAAGTCCGGCGACACACTCGTCGTCCGCGCCCGGGACGGCGACGTGCGCGGCTATCCCGAAGGCGACGTCTACGCGTGGAAGGGCATCCCGTTCGCCGCCGCCCCCGTCGGCGACCTGCGGTTCCGGGCGCCGGCCCAGCCCACGCCGTGGCAGGGCGTGCGCGACTGCGTCGACTTCGGCCCGATGGCCCCACAGGGCCACGGCACCGCCGTCCCGATCGACGCCGGACTCGAGATGGACGAGGACTGCCTGTCGGTCAACGTGTGGGCACCCCGGCCCGACGGCACCCCGCGGCCGGTGATGGTGTGGATCCACGGCGGTGCCTACTGCCTGGGAACCGCAGCTCAGGGCATCTACAACGGGCGGATCCTGTCCACTCTCGGCGACGTCGTGCTGGTCTCGTTCAACTACCGGGTGGGTGCGCTCGGCTTCCTCGACCTGTCGTCGTTCTCGACGGCCGAGCGGGTGTTCGAGACCAACTGCGGGCTGCGCGACCAGGTCGCCGCGCTCGAATGGGTGCGCGAGAACATCGCGTCATTCGGCGGTGACCCGGACGAGGTGACGGTGTTCGGGGAATCGTCGGGAGCCGGGTCGATCACCACCTTGATGACGTGCCCGAGCGCGGACGGGTTGTTCCACCGCGCGATCGCCCAGAGCCCACCCGCCACATCGGTCTACGGCAGCGAGCGGGCGGCCACGGTCGCGAAGCAGTTCCTCGACATCCTCGACGTGGAACCCGCCCGGATCGACACGCTGCTGCGCCTCCCGTACCGCACGGTCATCGAGGCCAGCGACACGCTCGTCAACGAGGTGCCGACGAAGATCCCCGGCACACTCGCCATGGCGCCCGTGGTGGACCGCGACTTCCTGCCCCGCTACCCGGTGGCCGCGTTCCAGAAGGGCTACTCCCACCGCATCCCCCTCATCATCGGTTCCAACAAGGACGAGTCGTCGATCTTCAAGTTCATGAAATCTCCTCTGCTGCCGGTCACCTCGGATTCGGTGCAGGAGATGCTGCGGGCGATCGCGACCGATCACCCGGAACTGCCCGCGGCCCGCCTCGCCGACATCCTGTCGGCGTACCCGGACCGCGGGAAACCGAAGGGCGCACTCGCGATGTCCCGCGACGCCGCGTTCCGGATGCCCGCCCTGTGGGTGGCCGACGCCCACAGCAGGCACTCGCCGACGTGGATGTACCGGTTCGACCAGGCCACGCCGATGCTCAAGGCCGCACGCATCGGAGCCGGGCACGCCACCGAACTCCCGTACGTGTTCGGCAATTTCGACACCCTCAACATCGATCCGACGTTCTGGCTCGGCGGCCGGAAGACGGCGCTCGAGGTGTCGGGCCGGATACAGCGCCGGTGGCTCGCGTTCGCGCGGCACGGTGTCCCCGCCGCCCTGGACGGGTCCAAGCACTGGGCCCCCTACGACGAGGAGAACCGCTCCACGTTGCTGATCGACGGCGCGGACACCCTCGTGAAGGACCCGGACCACGAGATGCGGGTGGCCTGGGGCAACGACGTCATGGGCTTCAACTGACCGGAACCTTCTCGTCCAGTTCCTTCAGCACGGGCAGCGCGAAGCACGCCAGCCCGATGATCAGGACCGGGATCGCGAGCACGAAGAACGTCGGCTGGATTCCCCACTTGTCGAGGATCGGGCCGGCCAGCAGGTAGCCCAGCGGACCCGCCGCATAGGCGGTGGACGTCATGACCCCGGTGACCCGGCCGCGCATGTGCTCCGGACTGCGAGTCTGCATGGCGTAGTTGGCGATCGGGCCGACCGGACCGAACACCAGACCCTGCAGGAGGGCCAGCGCCAGGATCGCCCACAGCGGCGGCAGGAACGCCATCGCGACCATCGCCGCGCCCAGCACGGTCACCGCCACCACCATCAGCAACCGGCGCGACACGAACGGCGCGAGCGGTCCGTACGCGAGGGTGCCCACCACGCCGCCGATGCTGAGCGCCATCAGAACCGAGCCCAGTTGCGCAGGTTTGTCGAGTTCGGTGAAGTACACCGGGAACACCACCGATTCGACCGGCATGTACAGCGCGACCACCGCCATGTCCACGAGCGCGATCGTGCGCAGGAGCCGGTTGTGCCACACGAACTTCAGCCCCTCGAGCGTGCCGTGCCAGATGGACGTCGGACGCGTGGCGGTGTCGGGTCTTCCGGCGTTCTCGAGACGCAGGAACGCGATCGTCGCCACGGACAGCACGAACCCGGCGGCGGCGACCCACAACGTGTTCACCGCACCCATGGTGGCGATGAGGACACCGCCGATGCCCGGGCCGACGAGATACGCCACGTTGTAGTTGGCCTCGTAGAGGCTGTTCATCCGGTCGAGTGACCACCCCGCGGACTTCGTGGCGGCGGGCAGCATCGACTCCCTCGCCGCGATGCCGGCCGGATCGAATGCGGCGCCGATCGCCGCGAGGACGGCGATCGCCGTGACGGTGAGGCCCGTCGTGGTCGCGATCACCGGGATGGCCGCCACGGACAGCGCCGACAGGCAGTCGGAGATCAGCGACGTGCGGCGTCGTCCGAACAGGTCGACGAACGTGCCCGCGAACAGGCTCGACAGCAACAGCGGCAGGGTGGCCGCGCCCGCGACGATCG
The DNA here is from genome assembly GCF_042673295.1 of Rhodococcus sp. NPDC057014. NCBI lineage: Bacteria > Bacillati > Actinomycetota > Actinomycetes > Mycobacteriales > Nocardiaceae > Rhodococcus > Rhodococcus sp. NPDC057014. The sequence continues at coordinate 20,375 of NZ_JBHUSF010000039.1, read as the reverse complement.
CGGCGTCCGATGCGCGACCGGTCTGCTCGAGCACGAGCCACGGCAGCACGACGATCACGATGCCGTTGCCCGTGGAGGAGAACAGCGTCGCGACGTTCAGGAGGATCAGGGGCCCGAACCGGCGAGTCACAGCCGTCTCGGTGGCGGTCACGGCAGGGGTCCTCTGGTCGGCGCGGTCGGTGGTCCTTCGACGCTAACAGCGAGGTCGTGGCCACCGCGAGCGAATTCTCGGCCGCTACTGGTTGCGCTGCAGGGTCAACTCGGCGAGCGTGCGCGCACCGTCGCACGGGTCGCCCGTCCCGGACCGTTGCTGCACCCACCACGTGATGACACCGGAGTACGCGGCGGTGATCCCACACGTCGCCGAATCACCCGGCCGCCGGGCGCTGAACGCCGACGTGCCCGCAACCGACGTCGTCTCCACCTGGTAGCCCAGCTGGTCCGCCACCGCCCGCTCCCGCTGCAACGAGTTGTTCTCGAACCAGCCGAACGTGACGTCGATCGATCCGGCGGCGGACGACACCGTCCACATGCACACCGCGCCGTAGAAGTACTGGTCGACGCCTGCGCCGTGCAGTGTCTCCACGATCTTGTCGTTGGGTACGGCGTCGCATTCGCGCAGGAGTTTGTCGAACTGCGGCGAGCCGCCGTCGTCGGAGGAGGCGGCGCCCTCGGGCAGGGGAGTGCCCGTGACGGAGGTGCCGCAGCCGGCCAGCACAATCGCCGACGCGACCGCCGCGGCGAGTCGCCGGCGGCCGGTCATCTGGCCTTCTCCAGCGTCAGCCGGCCGAGCGCGGTCGGTGCCTCGCACGGATCGGAGGGTGCACTGCCCGCTCCGTAGCGGACCAGCCAGTGCACGAAGTCGGAACCGGTGCCGAGCGCGATCTCGCAGAACCCGACGTTCTGCGAGGAAAATCCGCGATGCCCGGCGATCTCGAGGTCGTGGACCTCGTGACCGATGCCCTTGGCCACCGACCGCTCCCGGTCGATGGGGCTGCCGCGGTACCAGGTGAACATCACGTACCGTTCGCCGCCGTCCGCTTCCCACCGGCACTTGATGCCGTTCCGCGACACCGGGGTGAGCCCCGCGATCCCCGCCCGCTCGTACACCTCGGCGTCGGTCAGCGAGCCGCATTCACCCACGAACGGGCCGGGCTGCACGGCCACCGAGGTGGTCGGCGCGGATGCCGGATCGGTGTCGGAACCGCCGCCGGAACCGCAACCGGCCAGCACGACCGTCGCGGCGAGAAGACACGTCGCGCGGACGGCCGGGCGGAGCGGATCAGACGAGCTCCGCATAGCTCGGATTCTCGGCGATGTACTTCTCCACGTACGAGCACGACGGGATCACGGAGAGCCCACTGGACTTCGTGTCGTCGAGGGCGGCCTTCACCACCACCGCCGCCAGACCCTGCCCGCGGAACTGCGGGTACGTCACGGTGTGGTGGAAGTCGCGGGCGCCGTTCCGCTCGAAGTAATCGGCGTATCCGGCCAGCTGGCCGTCGAGGTAGATCTCGAACCGGGATTCCGACACGTCGTGTTCCACCGTGGCCGCCACAGATCGCTCCTCTGCTCGTGTGGCGTGCGCGCTGTCCCGCGCACGCTGTCACTCGCAGATTACGTCAGTCCGCGAGGTTGGTGCGCAGCAGCATGACGTTGTAGTCCGACCAGGTGGTGGCCAGGAAATACAGGTCGGATCCCTTCGACCACGGGTGCATGTACGCGCCGTACAGCTCGGGCACGTCCCGGCTGCTCACGAGCACTTCGGGTTCGCTCCAGCCGGATTCGAGGTGGTCGGACCGGCGCATCACCACCGAGTTGCCGGCATCGGTGTACATCGCCACGAACTGACCGAGGTATTCGTTGAACTGCACCGACAATTCGCTGACCGGTCCGGGTATCACCGGTGCGGCGACGGTGGCGTTGGCCTTCACCCACGCCTTGCCGTCCCAGTACTCGTACAGCGTGAGGTTCCGGATGTCCGCCTCCCTGACCCGCGACAACCGGGCGTCGCCGGACCGCCCGGACGGGGTGCCGAACGCGTAGACGAATCCGTCGTGCTTGACGTACGAGCCCATCTGGAAGTTCTCGGCGCCCGTGCCCGGCACGTTGGGCCGCAGCGTCAGGGGATCGGTGATCCAGTTCTCGCCGTTGTCCACGGAGTACGCGATGCCGGACGCGTTGGTGTCCCACTCGCCGGGGGCACCCCAGCTGCGTACCGACATGTAATCGATGTACTGCGTCGCGGCCGGTCCCTCGCCGACCGAGATGCCGGTGGTGGGGATGACGGTCTGCTCCACGCCCGGGATCTTCTTGCTCTGGATGATCTCCTTGGAGTGGTTCGGCGCGTCGACCGGGGAATTGTCGATGCCCATCCCGTCGGTGAGGTCCTTGTCGGAGCTGCGCAGCAGGATGTTGCTGCGCCAGTCGCCGACCAGACCGCACAGCGGGTTGTCGCTCAGCCCGACGGTGTCACCGAACGCGGTGAGGATCTCGCCTCCGCCGTTGTCCCACATGATGCCGAGGTCGGTGCCGAGCACCCGGAACCTGCCGATCGTGTCGTTGGGGCTGCGGGGCCCGGTGATGTGTGCGATTGCCTGAGTTTTGCCACGCAGCTCGGGTAGGCGGCCGTCGCTGCCGTTGAGCCAGGGAATGGGGTTGATGCCCTGGCCAGAGCCACTCGATCCGAGGCTGCCGGTTCCGCCGAGGCACGGCGCCGCCGTCGCGACAGGGGGCGTCATCGTGAAAAACGTGCAGGTGGAAGCGAGTAGGGCGGGCATCGCCAGGGAGGCGACACGGCGGAGTCTGGTCACGAGCGCACCTCTCTGCGACGAGTCGAGTTCGGTCCGGTCACGCTAGCAATACCTCACCTGTCACACCAGTCCCCTGGGTAACCATTGGGTATCGCATCCGCCCTGGGTAGCTACAGGATCGCTCCGGGGTTGAGTATCCCCAGCGGGTCGAGTGCCGTCTTGATCCGCTGCGTCAATTCCATGACGTCCGGGCCCAACTGGTCGGGCAGCCAGGCCTTCTTCAAGCGGCCGACGCCGTGCTCGCCGGTGATCGTGCCGCCGAGAGCGAGTGCGAGGTCCATGATCTCGCCGAAAGCGAGGTGGGCGCGCTCGGCCATCGCGGCATCCTCGGGGTCGAACACGATGAGCGGGTGCGTGTTTCCGTCGCCGGCATGGGCGATCACCGCGACCATCACGTCACGCTCGCGGGAGATGGCGGTGATTCCCTCCACCAGCGCAGGCAGTTTCGGCAGCGGCACCCCGACGTCCTCGAGGAGCAGGCTGCCCAGTCTCTCGACCGCGGGGATCGCGAATCGTCTTGCCGCGGTGAATGCTTCGCCCTCGTCGGGGTCGTCGGTGGTGAAGACCTCGGCCGCGCCGTTCGCCGTGCATGCGTCCGCCATGACGGAGATCTCTTCGGCCGCAATCGCTCCGGGGGCGTCCGAACGGGCGATGAGCATCGCCTCCGCCGTCCGGTCCAGGCCCATCTTCAGTGCGTCCTCGACGGCGCCGATCGAGGTGCGGTCCATGAACTCGAGCATCGACGGTCGCAGGGTGCGGGTGATGGCCAGCACGGTGTCGGCGGCCGCCTGCACGGAGGCGAACGACGCGACGAGGGTGCTCGCAGGCGGCTGCGCCGGAATCAGCCGCAGCGTGGCTTCCGTGACGATGCCGAGCGTGCCCTCGCTCCCGACGAACAGCTTGGTCAGCGACAGGCCTGCCACGTCCTTCAGGCGCGGCCCGCCGAGGCGCACGTCCGTCCCGTCCGCGAGGACCACCCGCAGCGCGAGGACGTAGTCGGTGGTGACGCCGTACTTGACGCAGCACAGCCCGCCCGCGTTGGTCGCGACGTTGCCGCCGATCGAGCACATCTCGAACGACGACGGATCGGGCGGGTACCAGAGGCCGTGTTCGGCGGCCGCGGCCTTGACCTCGGCGTTGAGCAGCCCCGGTTCGACGACGGCGATCCGCGTCACCGGGTCGACCTCGATCCGGCGCATGCGTTCGGTGCTGACCACCACGCTGCCCGCTACGGCGGTGGCGCCGCCGCTGAGCCCGGAGCCGGCGCCGCGCGGGATCACGGGGACGCGGTGCTCGGTCGCCCAGCGCATCACCACCTGGACTTCCCCGGTGGTCGTGGGGCGGGCGACGGCGAGGGGGATGACGGCGTCGGGATCGCGCGCCCAGTCCTGGCGGTAGGACGCCAGGACGTCCGGATCGGTGACGAGGCAGCCCCGGGGGAGCGTGCTCGAGAGCGCCGCGAGTGCGTCGTCGGTGACCGTCATCGTGACTCCTGGAATGCGGGTGTCGGGGACCTCGACGGTAGCCCGGCGCACGACGAGTGTCCTCGAATTGGTCATTCGTCCAACTGAACCGATTCCGACCGGATTTCCCGGATATCGCTCCAACCTGGACGTTCGGTGTAGAAGCGACACCCCATTAGCCCATCCGTTAGTTACTTACGCGTAGGAGTCTCACGATGTGGGATCAGGGGGGTGAATTTTTTCGGGGGATCCACCGATGGGCTATGCAACCGTGCCCGGAGGGGAAAATGCAGGTAGGGGCGTCCCGCGAACCGGGCGGACCCGGACAAATCGGGTGTAACACAGGTCACAATCGCCACTCTGTTACCGGATCGTATCGACCAGGCAATGCAAAAACCCACTTCTACGGGTTAGCGTCTTGCATCGTCAAACACCGGCGAGGCGTTACACCCAAACGGAGATTCTCACGAAATGTGAGCCAGAACACCGTTGGGGCCGGGTTTTGCCGCACCGACCCTGGAAGGACCCGCACCGATGAATGCACTCCACCGAGATCCCAGCAGCTACATCTCCGCGATGTTCTCGTACGAGTTCCTCGATGGTGGTATCGACTACGACTCCATCGAGCAGATCCACCGTGGCGAGTTCGACGAATGGATCTTCGCACTCGCCGGTTCGGGATTGTTCACCAACGAGGAAGTCCGGTCGATGGTCCAGGAATGGCGCCTGAACCCGAAGACCCTCCTGAACACGCTCCTCGCCGACGCGGACGAAGTCACCGCCAAGCGCTGCGAGGTCACCTGGGCCGCACTCGACCGCGTCGCCCCCTTCACCCCGTCCGTGCCGGTCGCCGTCTTCGGCTGACGGCCTTCCCGCCGCAGGGCTCGCCGTCGTCAGACGAGTTCGGTTCGATCCCCGTTCACGACGATCGCCTGATCGTCCGTCAAGGTGCGGTACTCGATGCCGGCGAGCCTCAGGGCGTCGACCGTGCGCCGAACGGCGGCCGCGTCCTCCAAGGGCACCGCGTTCTCGGCCCCTGGAAGCTCCGCAGGCGGGTGATGCGGCACGATCGCGAAGCCCACCATCCCCAGTCCGTCCCAGCGCGGCTCCACGCCACAGGTCGCGACCACCTCCGCCGGGTCGTCGGAGGAGTCGAGACCGTGCAGCGTCGGAGTCATCACGCACGCCCCCGCGCTGTAGCCGGCGTACACGAGCGAATCGCTCGCCAACAGTTCCGGGATCACCCGGTCCGCCCCACTCCGGGCCATCTGCGCGCGCAGCACGAACGTGTTCCCGCCGCGCACCCAGACCATGCCGAAGGCGCCGAGCCGCTGCCTCAGCGCGGCCGCACGCGGCTGCCCGTCGTCACCGACGTAGTCGCGTAGATCCACCTCTTCCGCGGTGAATCCCAGGCGCGTCAGCGGCATCACGTCACTCACGACCGCGGACGTCCGCGCCGCCCGCGGCCACGCGTCCGCCGCCGCCGCGATCACCCCGACGCGCCCCGGACGGCCGACGAGCGCCAGCAGCGGCGCAGGGTCCGCACCGAACCGGTACGAGGACAGGAACAGGCGCACCGCGGTCAGATCGTGAACGCGAGGTTGTCGACGATCCGCTTGCCCGCGTCGGTGTCGCCGCGCAACGCGATCTCGTCGCGGTGGTCCGCGGCCGTCGTCCTGCCACCCGCCAGGCGGGTGAACAGCCGGGAGTCGAGAGAAACCGTCGTGGTGGCCTCCGACGGCAGTTCGTCGACCACCGCGGCCCTGCCGTCGACGGCGATGTGAATGTTGCGGGCGAGCGGTCCCGTCAGCTCGAGCGTGATCCTCGATCCGTCCGGGGCCTTGCCGCGCTTGCCGACGAGGAACGCGACGGCGCCTGTGATCTCCGCGAACGCCGTCTCCCCGCGCAGGCCGCCCTCGTCGCCGGGCAGCCCGAGCGCGTCCCGCAGGTCGAGCTCGTGCATCCAGCAGTCGAACACGCGGATACGCATGAACCGGAGATACGGCGCCGGCCCGACGGGTGTGGTGGTCTCGGCCGCGAACATCTCGTCGGTCATCTCGCCGAGTTCCGACCGCCTGCGGGCGACGATCATCCGGAAACGCTCGAGCATCTCGGGGCCGGAGCACCCGCGCAGGCCCTCGACCCACTGCTCGTTGAACGCGCCGATCTCGTTGCGGACGTGGGCGAGGCCGCGGACGTCGATGGTGGTGTGCGGCGCGGAGATTCCGGCGAGCAGCGACTCCGTGCCGATCAGGTGTGCGGTCACGTCGTGCACCGTCCACCCGGGCAGCGCGGTGGGCGTGAACCACGCGTCGCCGGACAACGAGGACAGAACGTCGTCGAGTACGTCCCATTCCTCGAACAACGCGTCGAGGATCGGTTCCTTCTGTAGGGCATTCACGGGTCGTACGCCTCCCTTTTGCCTCAACTCTAGGACCTTCCGCCGGACAGTCCGAGCTTTTTCGCCGCGGGCGGGCGAATGCGCCGGTGAGAGCGTCGAAGGCCTCCCCGTCCGGGGTTCGGTGTGGTAGACCGATGGTGAGAATCTCCATTAACAAAAGGAGTGCGGATGTTCCCTGGAAACTTCGTGGCGACCACCCCGGACAAGCCCGCCGTCATACGTCCCTCGACGGGGGAGCGGCTGACCTACCGGGAGCTGGACGAGCGGTCCACCCGCCTCGCACGGCACCTGCGCTCGCTCGGCCTGAAGGTCGGCGACCACCTGGCGCTCGTGTCGAGCAACGACCTCCGGGTCCTCGAGGTGTACTGGGCGGCGCTGCGATCCGGGCTGTACATCACCGTGGTGAACTGGCACCTCACTCCGGAGGAAGCCGGTTACGTCGTCGACGACTGCGGAGCCGAGGTGCTCATCGTCTCCGCCGACGCGGGCGGCGCCGTGCCCCGCGACCCGAGTCAGCTGCCCCGCGTCCGCCACCGGCTCGTGTACGGCGGTGCGCTGGACGGATTCGACAGCTACGAGGACGCCGTGGCGGCGGAGTCGGCCGAACCGCTCGATTCGCAGCCCCGCGGGCAGGACATGCTGTACTCGTCGGGCACCACGGGCAGGCCCAAGGGGATCAAACCCGCACTCCCCGAGGGGGAAGTGGACACGACGACGGACCCGTACACCGCGGTGTTCGCCCCGATGTACGGATTCGATTCCGACACCGTCTATCTGTGCCCGGCACCGCTGTATCACGCCGCGCCGCTGCGCTTCTGCGGCACCATCACCTCCGTCGGCGGCACGATCGTGCTGATGGACCGTTTCGGCGCCGAGGAATCGCTGCGGCTCATCGAGGAGTACCGGGTGACCCACAGCCAGTGGGTTCCGACGATGTTCGTCCGGATGCTCAAGCTGCCGAAGGACGTTCGCGACAAGTTCGACGTGTCGAGTCTGAAGGTGGCGATCCATGCGGCGGCGCCGTGCCCGCCCGACGTGAAGCGGTCGATGATCGACTGGTGGGGTCCCGTCGTCCACGAGTACTACGCCTCCACGGAGGGCGCCGGTGCCACGTTCATCGACAGCGCCCAGGCGCTCGCCAAGCCCGGGTCGGTGGGCCACGACGGGGTCATGGGCATCGTCCACATCTGCGACGACACCGGCGCGGACGTCCCCGTCGGCGACGTCGGAACCGTCTACTGGGAACGGGAGGAGCGACCGTTCGAGTATCACAACGACCCCGCGAAGACCGACTCCGCGACGCACCCCGACCACCCGACGTGGACGACGAGCGGCGACATCGGCTACATCGACTCCGACCGCTTCCTGTACCTCACGGACCGGGCCGCGTTCATGATCATCTCGGGTGGAGTGAACATCTATCCGCAGGAGTCGGAGAACGTTCTCACCATGCATCCCAAGGTGTTCGACGTCGCGGTGATCGGCGTACCCGACGACGAGATGGGCGAACAGGTCAAAGCCGTCGTGCAACTCGTCGACGGGGTGGAACCGTCGGACGCCGTCGCCCGCGAGCTGCTCGACTACGTGCGGGAGCGGGTCAGTCACTACAAGGCGCCCCGCAGCATCGACTTCTCCGACGACCTGCCGCGCACCCCCACCGGCAAACTCGTCAAGCACAAACTCCGCGCGCGGTACCTGAACGCCGGCTGAGCCCCCGACCGTCACCTGTCCCGTGCCGCACCGCAGCGCGGGCAGGTGCTCGCGGTCCGGTCGGTGAGGAACAACCCGCAGTCGGGGCACACGCGGTCGAGCCAGCAGACCGGATCGCCGCCGACGTCGCCGTCCGGCTCGGCGACGGGCACGGCCTCGTCGCCGGGAGACGTCACAACCGATCCAGCATGTATTCGGCGAGGACCTCGGCATGACTGTGACTGACGTCCTTCGTCGCGGTGAGCAGAACGATCGGCCGTCCCTGCGCCAGTTCCTGCACCCGTGCGACCGCCTTCCTGCCGGTCGGTGAATCGAGCTCGTGGACGTACCGCTCGCGGAACTCGCTGAACGCGGCGACGTCGTGCGAGTACCAATGACGCAACTCCGTCGACGGCGCCAGGTCCTTGGCCCAGTCGTCGAAGTGGAACGCGTCCTTGCGCAGCCCCCGCGGCCACAGCCGGTCCACGAACAGTCGCAGTCCGTCGCCCTCGGTCGGATGGTCGTAGACCCGCTCGACGATCACCGGCGGATCCGCGGTGACGTCCTCCGCGCTCCGTTCCTTCGGTTTGCTCATGGCCGAACCTCCGCTTCCGTGCGGCTGTCTACCGTCAGACTACGACGAATCGCCCTGTGATCGGGTTCACAAACGAGCAGAAAGATCTGTGAGAACGACTGTTCGGACTCGATTCAGACGCGTACGCACGGACTTCTCTGTTCCCTACGTCACGCGATCTCTGGCTACTATCAGCTAACTCAGTCGAATCGGGGGAATTTTTTTCCGCTCATCATCGGTTGATCGCCGCTCGTCGCGGCACACACACCATCTACCGCAGGAAGTCGATACATGGATACATCGCAGAGCGCGTCCACTGCGCGCCCGACGATCGGTGTCGTTCGGGAGTCGAACGACGGTGAGCGTCGGGTGGCGTTGGTGCCGAAGGTCGTGGCGTCGTTGATCGCCAAGGGCGTCGACGTGGTGGTCGAGTCGGGTGCCGGGTTGGGCGCGTTGATTCCGGACGAGTTGTACAAGGATGCGGGGGCGACGATCGCCGACCCGTGGTCGGCGGACGTGATCGTGAAGGTCGCGCCGCCGTCGGACGAGGAGGTGGGCCGGTTGCATGCCGGGCAGACCCTGATCGGGTTCCTCGCCCCCCGCAACCAGGACAACCAGGTCGCCGCGCTGAAGGCGGCCGGGGTGCAGGCGTTCGCCGTCGAGGCGATCCCGCGGATCTCCCGCGCCCAGGTGATGGACGCGCTCTCGTCGCAGGCCAACGTGTCCGGCTACAAGTCGGTGCTGCTGGCGGCGTCGGAGTCGACCCGGTTCTTCCCGATGCTCACCACCGCCGCGGGCACGGTCAAGCCGGCGACGGTGCTGGTCCTCGGGGTCGGGGTCGCCGGCCTGCAGGCCCTGGCCACGGCGAAGCGGCTCGGCGGCCGGGCCACCGGCTACGACGTGCGCCCGGAGGTCGCCGACCAGGTCCGCTCGGTCGGTGCGCAGTGGCTCGATCTGGGGATCGACGCCGCCGGTGAGGGCGGCTACGCCCGCGAGCTGACCGAGGCGGAGCGGGCGGCCCAGCAGCAGGCCCTCGAGGACGCGATCAAGGGCTTCGACGTGGTCATCACCACCGCCCTGGTCCCGGGCCGCCCGGCACCCCGCCTGGTGACCGCCGCCGCGGTGGAGGGCATGAAGCCCGGCAGTGTGGTGGTCGACCTGGCCGGCGAGACCGGCGGCAACTGCGAGCTCACCGAACCGGGTCAGACCGTGGTCAAGCACGGGGTGACGATCTGCTCGCCGCTGAACCTGCCCGCGTCCATGCCCGAGCACGCCTCGGAGCTGTACTCGAAGAACATCTCCGCGCTGCTGGAGCTGATGCTCGTCGACGGGAAGCTGGCACCGGATTTCTCGGACGAGGTCCTGGCCGCGTCCTGCGTCACCCGTGAGGAGGGTGTGTCCTAGATGTATACCGAATTGTTGGCGAACATCGCGATCCTGGTGTTGTCCGGGTTCGTGGGGTTCGCGGTGATCTCCAAGGTCCCGAACACGTTGCACACCCCGCTGATGTCGGGGACGAACGCCATCCACGGCATCGTGGTGCTCGGCGCCCTGGTGGTGCTCGGGAAGGTCGACAACCCGCCGTGGGGGCTGCAGGTGATCCTGTTCGTGGCGCTGGTGTTCGGAACGATCAACGTGGTCGGTGGTTTCGTGGTGACCGACCGGATGCTGGCGATGTTCAAGTCCAAGCCGGCTGCCCCTGCTGCTGTGTCTGAGAAGGGTGGGGACCGGTAATGGAGTACCTCGTCAACGTGCTCTACATCGTGGCGTTCTCGATGTTCATCTACGGTCTGATGGGTCTGACCGGCCCGAAGACCGCGGTCCGCGGTAACCAGATCGCCGCGGTCGGGATGGGTGTGGCCGTGGTCGCCACCCTGATCTCGATCCGGGACACCTCCAACTGGGTGCTGATCGTGTCCGGTCTGGTGATCGGTGTGGTCCTGGGTGTGCCGCCGGCGCTGCGGACGAAGATGACCGCGATGCCGCAGCTGGTGGCGTTGTTCAACGGTGTCGGTGGCGGCACGGTCGCGCTGATCGCGTATGCGGAGTTCCTGGACTCGGACGGGTTCACCGCGTTCGCGCATGGTGAGTCGCCGACGGTGCACATCGTGATCGCCTCCTTGTTCGCGGCGATCATCGGGTCGGTGTCGTTCTGGGGCTCGGTGATCGCGTTCCTCAAGCTGCAGGAAACCCTCCCCGGACGGCCGATCGGCATCGGCAAGCTGCAGCAACCACTCAATGCGGTGCTGCTGATCGGTGCGGTTGTGTTGGCGGTGGCGATCGGGGTCAAGGCGATCGACCCGGCCGGACCGACGTCGCAGTGGTGGATCGTCGGGGTGCTGGTGCTGGCGGCGGTGCTCGGGTTGATGGTGGTGCTGCCGATCGGCGGCGCCGACATGCCGGTGGTGATCTCGCTGCTGAACGCGCTGACCGGTCTGTCCGCGGCGGCGGCGGGTCTGGCCTTGAATAATCAGGCGATGATCGTGGCCGGGATGATCGTCGGGGCGTCGGGTTCGATCCTGACGAACCTGATGGCGAAGGCGATGAACCGGTCGATCCCGGCGATCGTGGCCGGCGGGTTCGGTGGTGGCGGCGGCGCCGCGGCGGTCGGCGACGGTACCGCGAAGACGGCGAAGGCGACGTCGGCGGCGGATGCGGCGATCCAGATGGCGTACGCGAACCAGGTGATCGTGGTTCCCGGGTACGGGTTGGCCGTCGCGCAGGCTCAGCACGCGGTCAAGGACATGGCCAAGCTGCTCGAGTCGAAGGGTGTCGAGGTCAAGTACGCGATCCACCCGGTGGCGGGCCGGATGCCCGGGCACATGAACGTGCTGCTGGCCGAGGCGGACGTCGAGTACGACGCGATGAAGGAAATGGACGACATCAACGACGAGTTCTCCCGGACCGATGTCACCCTGGTGATCGGGGCGAACGATGTCACCAACCCGGCCGCCCGCAACGATCCGTCCAGCCCGATCCACGGGATGCCGATCCTGAATGTGGATCAGTCGAAGTCGGTGATCGTGCTGAAGCGGTCGATGAACTCCGGGTTCGCCGGCATCGACAACCCGTTGTTCTTCGCGGACACCACCTCGATGCTGTTCGGGGATGCGAAGAAGTCGGTCTCCGAGGTCACCGAGGAACTCAAAGCGCTGTAGGCCCTCCGGGCCCGTGCGTGGTTGGCGAGTACAGAGACTCGTTAACCACGCACGGGCGGCGGAGCCGCCTACAGGTGCCGGGAGAAGGCGATGGCCGCGGTGTCGGGCCGGCGCTCTTCGCGCTCGGCCGCGACGGGGGAGTACAGCATCAGGGTGGACGCCAGCGCCCACCAGATCGCGAAGATGATCAGACTGGCCGCGAGGCCGAAGATACCGGTGGACTCGACGAGCGCAGCGGCGCCTGCGACACCGAGGACGACGGCGAAACCGAGACCCGCGATGATGGGCCGGAACCGGGGCGCCGACACCAGCAGAGCCGAACCGTACAGGGCGGTGACGGCCACGACGTGCCCGCTCGGCAGCAGCACGGACGGCGCATCCGATTCCCAGGCCCGCACGGCGGCGCTGGTGAGATTCGCGCCGATACAGAGCAGCAGTACCGCACCCATACCGTACGAGAGTTTTCGCATCGCCGCGACGATGGCGAGAACGACGGCCGCTGCGAGAACCGTCGTGACGTCGATCGCCTGGATCACGGGTTCGGCGACGGGGCGGAGCGCCTCCGGGAGGACGAGACCTGGCGATTCGGGGCGGATGAGGTACAGCGCGCACAGTGCCACCACACCCGCCGCGGCGAAGGCGAGGCGACGAACACTGTGACGAAGCCTGCTAGTCGATTCGGTCACGACACACAGTGTGCCAACCGACGCTGAGTGATCCATGAGCGGCCGCTGTGAGGTCGGTGAACGGTTGTCGTCGTGCGACGAGCGTGCGCCCGGCACCGTCACATCCCCGACGACGAGGATCACGACATCGCGTGAGGTTCAGGTGCGCCGGACCGCCCCCGCGAACGTGGCGGCCACCAGCACGCAGACGAGTGGCACCACCATGGCGACGGTGAGCGGAACCACCTGGGTGATCCAGCCGATGGTGGCCGGGCCGGCCAGGAATCCGACGTACCCCAGCCCGACCACGCGGGACATGTTGGTGCCGGCGGAACCCGCGCCCAGGTTGCCCGCGGCGGTGAAGATCTGGGGGACGCAGCCCGACAGTCCCAGGCCGAACAGCGCCCAGCCGAGGATCGTGAGCGGGAGCAGCACCGAGACGAGGACGAGCAGCATGCCGAGCGCGGCGATCAGGGTGCCGTAGCGGACGACGGCGACGGGGCCGAGCGCGGCACTCACGCGGTCGGCCGTGAATCGCCCCACCGTCATCATCACCGAGAAGGCGCCGAACGCGAGGGCGGCGACGGAATCCGACGTTCCGAGGTGTTCCTTGACCTGCAGGGTGCTCCAGTCGTTCGCGACACCCTCCGACAGCATCAGGACGAAGGCGATGCCGCCGAGCGCGAGAACCCGCGCGGACAGTCGGCCGTGGGCCTTCTCGGCGGGTGCCGGGTCGTGCCGCGAGCGGGGACGGTCCGCCATCAGCAGGCGGGAGCCCACGGCGACGGTGACGACCCCGATGCCGCCGGCGACCAGCAGCGCCGTCAGCGGCGCCCATCCGGCGGCGAGCGTCGCCGCGCCGAGCAGGGACCCCGCCACCCCGCCGACGGAGAACAGGGCATGGAACGCGGACATGATCGGCCGTCGATACCGCTGCTCGACTTCGACGGCCTGGGAGTTCATCGACACGTCCAGTGCGCCGTTGGCGAAGCCGAACACGAGCAGGGCGAGACCGAGTTGCCAGGCAGTGGACGCCAGCCCCGGACCCAGGGTGGCGACCGACAGCGCGAGTCCGGCGACGATCACCATCCGCCTGCTGCCGAACCGGTCGGCCAGGGGGCCGCTGACCTGCATGCCGCCGATCGCACCGACCGCCATCAGGAGCAGCAGCGAACCCAGCGTGGAGTGGCTGATGCCGGTCCGGTCCTCGATCGCCGGGATGTGCACGACCCACATGCCGAGGAGGAACCCGTTGATCCCGAAGATCCCGAACGTTCCCGCCCGGGCCCGGCGGAGCGGCTCGGCCACCGGCACACGCTTGTCGACCGGGGACGCTCGGGAAGTGCTCACCGACCAAACGTACCGAGGATCAGAGGTGCGCGAGCAGTGAGGCGGGATCGTGCAGCATGGCAGCGACGGACGACAGGAACCTCGACCCCTGCTCACCGTCGACCACCCGGTGGTCGAACGACACGCTCAACGTGGTGACCCATCGCACCGCGAGTTCGCCCTCGTGCACCCACGGTCTCTTGCCGACGCTGCCGAGGCACAGGATGGCCGCCTCGCCGGGGTTGAGGATGGGCGTGCCCGCGTCGACACCGAACACCCCGACGTTGGTGATCGACACCGTGCCGCCGGTCAGCTGTGCCGGTTCGGCCTTGCCGCTGCGCGCGGTCGCGGTCAGTTCGGTGATCGCGCGGCACAATTCGACCAGGCTCAGCGACTGCGCCTCCTTGATGTTGGGGACCATCAGACCGCGGGGTGTGGCCGCGGCGATACCGAGATTGACGTAGTGCTTGGTGACGATCTCCTGGTTCTCCTCGTCCCACGACGCGTTGAGGCTCGGATTCGCGCGCAACGCGACGATCATCGCCTTCGCGACCAGACTCAGCGGTGTCACCGACAGCCCCTCGAATTCGGGGAGGTCCCGCAGACGGTCGAGCAGTTCCACCGAGCGCGTCACGTCGACGGTCACGAATTCGGTGACGTGCGGGGCCGTGAACGCGCTGCGGACCATCGCCGCCGCCGTCTGCTTGCGGACACCGCGGATCGGGGTGCGGGTCTCGCGCGGCAGCGACTCGGAAGGCTCCGGCGAGACTGCCGGCTCAGTCGATCTCGCATAGGATTCCACGTCGTTCCTGGTCACGGCGCCGGACGGTCCCGTTCCCGCGACGACCGCGAGGTCGATCCCGCGTTCACGGGCCGCGAGCCGGGCGGCCGGCGACGCGTCGAGGCGCCTGCGGTCCGGGCGGGCAGACTCCGGGCGGGCAGTCTCCGGGCCGACGGATCGCCGCCGGGCACGCTTGCTCTCGGCGGCGGCCTCGGGCCCGTACCCCACCAGAACGGGCGTGCGCGCGGGAGCCTCCTCGACGGCCGCATCCGTCGTGATCCGGATGATGGGCGTCCCCACCGGCACCGTCGCGCCCGGGGCGACCAGCAGTTCCTCCACGACACCCGGATACGGCGAGGGCAACTCGACGAGCGCCTTCGCCGTTTCGACTTCGCCGATCACCTGGTTGAGCTCGATCGTCTGGCCCACCTCGACGGCCCAGGAGACCAGTTCGGCCTCCGTCAGTCCCTCACCGAGATCGGGTAGGCGAAATTCCTGCGCCAACGGACGACTCCTCTCCTCCGATGAGTGCGATCAGGCCGCGAGACTGCGATCGACGGCGTCGAGCAGGCGGTCGGCGTCCGGCAGGTGATGCCGTTCCAGCTTCGACGGGGGATACGGGACGTCGAATCCGCCGACCCGCAGGACCGGCGCGTCCAGCTGGTAGAAGCACCGCTCGGAGATGCGGGCCGCGATCTCCGCACCCAGCCCGAGGAACGTGGACGCCTCGTGCGCGACGACGAGTCTGCCGGTTTTGCGCACCGATTCCTCGACGGTGTCGAAGTCGATCGGGGCGAGGGAGCGCAGGTCGATCACCTCGAGGGAGTGCCCCTCGTCGGCGGCGATCGACGCGGCCGACAGGGCGGTCGGCACGACGGACCCGTACGCGACGATGGTGGCGTCCGTGCCCTCCCGGGCCACCCGGGCCCGATGCAGTGGCAGATCCGGTTCGGCGTCCACGTCGAACTCGGCCTTGTCCCAGTACCGCCTCTTCGGTTCGAAGAACACCACCGGGTCGTCCGCCGCGACGGACTGCTGGATCATGTGGAACGCGTCTGCCGGGTTGCTGGGGGTGACGACACGGAGTCCGGCGGTGTGGACGAAGTACGCCTCCGGCGACTCCGAATGGTGCTCGACCGCGCCGATGCCGCCGCCGTACGGGATCCGGATCGTGAGGGGCGCGGTGACCCGGCCTTGCGTGCGGTAGTGAATCTTGGCGACCTGCGACACGATCTGGTCGAACGCGGGGTAGACGAAACCGTCGAACTGGATCTCGCAGACGGGCCGGTAGCCGCGCAGGGCCATGCCGAACGCGGCGCCGACGATCCCCGATTCGGCGAGCGGGGTGTCGATGACCCGGTTGTCGCCGAAGTCCTTCTGCAGGGTGTCGGTGACGCGGAAGACCCCGCCGAGGCGTCCGACGTCCTCGCCCATGATCACGACCTTGCGGTCGTGTTCGAGGGCGCGCCGCAGACCGGCGTTGAGTGCGGCGCCGAGCGACAGCGTGGTGGTGGTCATGACAGTGCCTCCTCGATGCCGGCGAAACCTGCGAGGTACGCGGCGTACTGCTCGCGTTCCTCGTCGACGAGCGGGTGGTCGGTGGAATAGACGTGGTCGAACAGATCGAGCGGCGCGGGGTCGGGTGCCTCGACGGTCCCCGCGCGCAGTCGCGCGGCGACGGCGTCGGCGGTGGCCTGGACCCGGGCGAGGAAGTCGTCGCCGAGCAGTCCCTCCCGGTCGAGGAGTCGCCTCATCCGGTCGATGGGGTCGCGGGCCTTCCAGATCTCCGTCTCGGCCGCCGCCCGGTACCGGGTGGGATCGTCCGACGTGGTGTGGGGGCCCATCCGGTACGTGATGGCCTCGATGAACGTCGGTCCACTGCCTTCGCGGGCGCGCTGGGTGGCCTGGCGGGTGACCGCGAGCACCGCGAGAACGTCGTTGCCGTCCACCCGGAGAGCGGGCATGCCGTAGCCGGCGGCGCGCTGTGCGATGGGGACGGGACTCTGCAGGCGGACCGGTTCGCTGATCGCGAACTGGTTGTTCTGGCAGAAGAATACGACCGGCGCGTTGAAACTCATCGAGAAGCCGAGGGCTTCCGCGAGGTCGCCCTGGCTGGTGGCGCCGTCGCCGAAATAGGCGATCGTGGCGATCTCCGCACCGTCGAGGTGGGCGCCCATGGCGTACCCGGTGGCGTGCAGCCCCTGCGATCCGACGACGATCGCCGGATTCGTCACGTTCACGGAACTCGGATCCCAGGCGGAATGCGCGCATCCCCGCCACATGCGGGTCATCACACCCGGGTCCACGCCCCGGCAGTAGGCGACGGCGTGTTCGCGGTAGCTGATGAACGCGTAGTCGTCGGGACGGAGGGCGCGGGCGGAGCCGACCTGGGCGGCTTCCTGACCGAGCAGCGGGGCCCACAGTCCCAGTTCACCCTGGCGTTGCAGAGCGACCGCCTCGACATCCATCCGGCGCGCGACGACGAGGTCCTCGTACAGGTCGCGCAGTTGGTCGGGTCCGATGTCGCGGACGAGGCTCGTGTAGTCGGGTCTGAAGACCCGTCGGCCGTCCGGCTGGATGAGCTGGACCGGATAGGCAATCTTGTCGACCATCGGGGTCACCTCGTGTTGTCGAGTCCGTGAACCTTGTGGGTTCGTCGGAGACGGGTACTGCGGCAGGACGGGTGTGTCCTACTTCACAGCATCCACGGGAACGCGAAGTGCGCAAGTGGCACCGCCGATGTCGAGCAGAATGCCCAGTTTTGGGGGTGTGGGGGGTGTCATGCTGCGTCTAATGACCAATGCGAAGGTCACCGACGCTTGGTTGTCGCTGCAATTGTCCGAAACGTCCGGATCACCCCGCGAACACGAACCCGATCGAAGCGAGGACGGCGAGCACCGCGAGGTAGACCGCGGGCATCGCGACTGCCCGGGTGTCGGGATTGCCGTAATCGCCGTGTCTGACGTGAAACGCGACAGCGCACAGGAGGAGAATCAGCAGCGCCACCGTCGCCACCACGCCCAGCGGAGTCCAGTAGAGGCCGACGAGAACGCCGACGCCTCCCGCGAGTTCCGCCACGCCGATCAGCCGCACCTGCTGCCCGCTCAGGCCCCGGGCCTGCAACCCCGTCCACGCGGTTCCCTTCAGCCTCAGCTTGGGAATGCTCACGGCGACGGCGCTCACGGCGAGGAGCACGCCACACACGATGAGGAAAACTTCCACGTCCGTCCCTCCAGTTCCGGCCGAATCGGCCTCACTGTTGCCACCCTAGGGCCGCGACCTGCGGTGCGGACCGGTTCCCTCCGCATCGGGCTTCCGAGCGGTTAGCATCGAGCGCGTGAATGCTGTGGGGCTGAACGAAGATGCCGTTTCTGCGTGGATTGCCGGACTCGGTGTGGGAGCGATCGCGCCGCTGAGCTTCGAGAGGATCGGGAACGGTCAGTCGAATCTCACGTACGCGGTCAGCGACGCCGGTGGTGGACGGTGGGTGCTGCGGCGACCACCGCTCGGACATCTGCTCGCGTCGGCGCACGACGTGGTCCGCGAACACCGGATTCTGTCCTCTCTGCAGGGATCCGACGTTCCGGTGCCGAAGATCCTCGGGCTCACCGAAGATCCGGAGGTCACGGACGCGCCGCTCGTGCTGATGAGTTACGTCGCGGGGGTGGTGATCGACAGTGTCGGCGTGGCGAAGAAACTGACGCCCGAGCAGCGGGGTGCCGTCGGGCTGGCGATGCCGAAGGCGCTCGCGAAAATCCATGCGGTCGACCTCCGGGATGCCGGGCTCGACGATCTGGCCAGCCACAAACCTTATGCGGCAAGGCAGTTGAAGCGCTGGGCGGATCAGTGGGAGAAGTCCCGCACCCGCGAGGTCCCGGCGATCGAGGATCTGGCCGGGATCCTCGAACGCAACATGCCGGAGCAGGCCGAACTGTCGTTGGTGCACGGCGATTTTCACCTGAGCAACGTCATCACCTCGCCGGAGGAGGGCGAGGTGGTCGCGGTGGTCGACTGGGAATTGTGCACACTGGGCGACCCGCTCGCCGACGTGGGCGCGTTGCTGGCGTACTGGCCGGAGGCGGGCGACGAGGACGCCGGCCCGTTCCCCGCCTCCACCCTCGAGGGATTCCCCACCCGGGCCGAACTCGTGGAGGCCTATGTCCACCACACCAAACGCGACGTCACGCACGTCGGGTACTGGCACGTGCTCGCGCTGTGGAAGCTGGCGATCATCGCCGAAGGCGTGCTGCGCCGCGTGATAGACGACCCCCGGAACAAGGCCGAGACCGGTGCGCCCACGGTCGCGCTGATCGACGGGATCATCGCCCGGGCGGTGGCAACGGCCGAGGCCGAGGGCCTGCGCTGATCCACCCGGTGGTGCCGGACCCTCAGGCGGCGCCCGGTGCCACCAGAAGGGTTACGGCGCTGCGGATCTCGTCGGGAATCGGAACCGGCTTGCGGGTCTCCGCGTCCACGTACACGTGAACGAAGCGGCCGAGAGCGGCGAGGTCGAGTGCGTCGCCGTTCTCGCGGAAGATCGCGAGCGCGTACACGATGCTCCGGGTGCCCAATTTTTCGACGGACAACCCCACCTGCAGGCGGTCCGGGAACGTCAGCTCGCTCACGTACCTGCAGGACGTTTCGGCGACCACGCCGATCGCGGGCAGATCCCGGATGTCGGTGCCCGCCGTCGCGATCAGCCAGCCGTTGACGGCGGTGTCGAAATACGAGTAGTACGTGACGTTGTTGACGTGCCCGTAGTGGTCGTTGTCCGCCCAGCGGGTCGGCACCGGCCACAGGGCGGGGAAGTCGGCGGCGGTCGGCATCGCGGGGGCGTCGTCGTGTTTCACCGTCCCGACCCTAATGCCACGGATCGTCTCCACCACGCGTCGGGCAGAATCGCGTCCTATGTCTGTGCCCGACAGTGACGTGCGTTCACCGGATTCCGCCGCCCAGCCGATCAGCGCCGGAATCGTCACCGCCCTGGTGGGGTTCACGAGTTCGTTCGCGGTCGTACTCACCGGGCTGACGGCGGTGGGCGCGAACTCCGCCCAGGCCGCCTCGGGACTGCTGGCGCTGTGTGTGACGCAGGCGCTGGGAATGTTGTGGATGTCGCGGCACTACCGCATGCCGATCACCCTCGCGTGGTCGACGCCGGGCGCCGCCCTGCTCGCCGGGGCGGGAACGGTGAGCGGCGGCTGGCCCGCCGCGGTCGGGGCGTTCGCCGTCGTGGGGGCGGCGGTGATCCTCACCGGGCTGTGGCCGCGGCTGGGACGGCTGATCGCGGCCATCCCCCCGGCACTGGCGCAGGCGATGCTCGCCGGGGTGCTGCTGCCGCTGTGCCTGGCGCCGGTGCTGGCGCTGCGTGACGCCCCGCTCGCCGTCGCGCCCGTCGTCCTCGTGTGGCTGGTTCTGCAGCGGTATTCGCCGCGGTGGGCGGTCCCGGCCGCGTTCGCGGCCGCCGCGGTGGTTATAGCGGTCGGGGTAGCCCGCCGCCGCGCC